>JBFZCA010000392.1:0-4791 GCA_041308205.1 Planctomycetota bacterium
CCGGCCGGCGCCGTGCTGGCGGCGTGCGGCATCGGCAACCCCGGCGAATTCGTTGCGCGCGCAACGCGCGAGGGCCTGGCGGTGGCGGCAACCGCGGCGCTGAACGATCATCACCGCTGGCAGGCGGCGGACGCCGCGGCGCTGGAGAGGCGCGCGGCGGGCGCCGGCGCCGGCGCCATCCTGACGACGGCGAAGGATGCCACGAAGATCGACCCGCGCTGGACGCGCATGCCGTGGCTGGTGATGGCGATCGAGACGCGCATCATCGAGGGAGACGCGGCGCTGTGGTCTCTCATCCGGGCGCGCACGGCGGACGCTCGGGCGTGACGGGCGCACGGGACCGGCGTCGCGGCTGCTTTCTCGCTTCATGAACGCGTGGTATCATCCACCGTAGCGCACGGGTTCCGCTCGTGCCCGAAGCAAGAAGGAGATCAGGCATGGCCCTCAGCAAAGACGAGGTCCTGTTCGGGCGGATCGTCGTCCACAACAAGCTCGCCGCCGATTCCCAGGTGAAGGAATGCATGGCGATCGCCGAGCGCGAGAGCATGGATCTCGGCGCGGTGCTGCGCGCCAAGGGGATCCTCAGCGACAAGCAGATCGAGCTCGTCGCGCAGCACGTCCGCAGGAAGAGCGGGGAGCAGATCGAGGCCGCGCCGGCGCCGCCCGCCGCGGCCGCTCGGGCGGCGGGACCGGTCGTGACGGTGGCGGAGATGGCGCAGCGCGAGTTTGGCTACCTTGCCGACAAGAACCTGCACGATCTGCTGCGGGAAGTGCGCGCGTGCGGGGTGTCGGACCTGCACTGCCAGGTCGGAGCGCCGCCGTTCGTGCGCCTGCACGGCTCGCTCGTCTACCTCAAGCACCCGCCGTACCAGGCCGAGGATCTCGCCCGGCGGATCGACGCGCTGCTCGGGGACTACGAGCGCGGGCTGTTCCAGAAGCACTGGGATGTGGACTTCTGCCTGGAAGCCGACCACGGCCGGTACCGCACCAGCGTCTTCAAGCAGCGCCTCGGCACGGACGCGGTGTTCCGCGTGATCCCGACGCGCATCCCCACGGTGGAGGAGCTGCACCTTCCCGCCCACATCAAGCGTTTCACCAAGTACTCGCAGGGCATCGTGCTGATCACCGGGCCGGCCGGGTCCGGCAAGTCCGCCACCATGGCCGCCCTCGTCGAGCTGATCAACGAGGAGCGTTGCGACCACATCGTGACGGTGGAGGATCCGATCGAGTACATCTTCGAGAGCCGCAACTGCAACGTGAACCAGCGCCAGGTGAAGATCCACACGAACACCTTCGCCACGGCGCTGCGCTCGGCGCTGCGCGCGGACCCGGATGTCATCGTCATCGGCGAGATGCGCGACCTCGAGACCGTGTCGATCGCCATCACCGCGGCGGAGACCGGCCACCTCGTCCTCGCCACGCTCCACACGACCAACGCCGTGAGATCCATCGACCGCATCATCGACGTCTTCCCGCCCAAGGAGCAGCCGCAGATCCGCGCGATGGTGTCGGAGTCGATGCGCGGCGTGATCTCGCAGCAGTTGATCCCGCGCCGCGACGGCTGCGGGCGCGAGCCGGCGCTCGAGATCATGTACTCGTCGCCGGCCGTCGCCAACATGATCCGCGAGAGCAAGACGTTCCAGCTCACCTCCGTGCTGCAGACGGGCGCGCGCCAGGGCATGAGGCTGATGGACGACTCGATCCAGGAATTGCTGAACAAGGGACTCATCACGCGCGAGGCCGCCTGCCACTATGCGAACACCCCCGATCGGTTCGGGCGGCAGAAGGGCGAGATGGTGTAGGCGCGACCAGGAGGCACCGTGGGATTCTCGCTTGACCGTTATCTGAAGATGCTCAACGACTGCGAGGGCACCGATCTGCACATCGCGGCCGGGACCGTGCCGAAGTTCAGGATCCACGGGAAGCTGCACCCCGTGCCGGGCGAGGGGCCGTGGCTCCACGCGCAGGTCGAGGAGATGCTGCTGCCGATGCTCGATGAGCGCCGGCGCGGGATCTTCCTCGAGCGCCGCGACCTCGACTGGGCGTATTCGCTGGCGGGCGTGGCGCGCTTCCGCGTGAACTACTTCGTCCAGCACCGCGGCATGGGCGCCGTGTTCCGCCTGATCCCGCGCGTCATCCGCACGTGCAAGGAGCTGGGCGTGCCGGAGGTGATCGAGTCGTACGCGCACCTGCGCAACGGCCTCATCCTGTGCACGGGCCCGACCGGCAGCGGCAAGAGCACGACGCTCGCCGCGATCGTCGACTACATCAACCGCAACTTCCAGAAGCACATCATCACGATCGAGGAGCCGATCGAGTACGTCCACGACAACAAGCGCAGCTTCATCACCCAGCGCGAGGTCGGCGAGGAGGCCGAGAGCTTCGCCACGGCGCTCAGGGCGGCCACGCGGCAGGATCCGGACGTGATCCTGGTCGGCGAGCTGCGCGATCTGGAGACGATCGGTCTGGCGATCACGGCGGCGGAGCTCGGCGCGCTCGTCTTCGCCACGCTGCACACGAACAGCGCCGCGAAGACCATCGACCGCATCATCGACGTCTTCCCCGAGAGCCAGCAGAACCAGGTGCGCACGATGCTGTCCGTGGCGCTCAAGGGCGTGATCGCCCAGCTTCTGATCCCGACGCGCGACGGCGGCGGGCGCGTGGCCGTGAACGAGATCCTGCTCTGGAGCTTCAGCCTCGGCAACATGATCCGCGAGGGCGCGGTCTACAAGATCGTCTCGCTCATCGAGGCGGGCCGCGGCGAGGGCATGCAACTCATGGACGACTCGATCATGGTCCGGTACAAGGCGGGGCTCATCGATGCGCGCTCCGCGCACCTGTGGGCGCTGGACAAGAAGCGCTTCGAGGGCTTCCTCGAGCGGGAGCAGAGCGGCAAGTAGCGGCCCGAGGCCGCCGGGGACGGGCGGGGGATCGACGTGGGCGAGGCTTCCGAAGACGCCGGCCGGACGGGCGTGCTCGTGCGCATGCCGAACTGGCTCGGGGATGCGGTCATGGCGACGTGCGTCCTGCGCGCGGTGCGCGCGGGAATATCGGGCGCCCGGATCGCCGTCGCGGCGCGGCCCAAGTTCGGCGAGCTCTTCGCGGGGCTGCCCTCCATGGACGAGTTCATTCCGCTCGGCGCGGAGTCGCTCGCCGGCTCGCTCACGCTCGGGTGGGCGCGGCGGGGAGCGTTCGACCTGGCGCTCGTCCTTCCCAATTCGCTGCGCTCGGCCCTGATGCCCTTCGCGGCGGGAGCGCGGCGGCGAATTGGCTATCGCGGGCAGGGCCGCGGCATCCTGCTCACCCACAGGCTGGCGCCGCCTGGCGCGAAAGGCGGCCGCCGCACTCCCGAGCCCATGCCGCGGTACTGGCGCCGGATCGTCGAGGCGGCGGGGATCCCGTGGCAGGGCGATGCGCCGGAGCTGCGGGTGACGGACGCGGAGCGCGAGCGT
Organism: Planctomycetota bacterium; assembly: GCA_041308205.1. GTDB lineage: Bacteria > Planctomycetota > UBA8108 > UBA8890 > UBA8898 > UBA8898. The sequence goes on from JBFZCA010000392.1 coordinate 3,453, forward strand.
GCGGCCGTCAAGGCGCGGGCGTTCGGCCTGGGCGAAGACGAGCGCGTGATCGGCATCAGCCCCGGCGCGGCGTTCGGGCCGAGCAAGCGCTGGGTGACGGAGCGCTTCGCGGAGGCGGCGGCGCTGCTCCACCGCGCGACGGGCATGCGCGCGCTCGTGTTTCTCGCGCCGGGCGAGGAGGCGCTCGGCGAGGAGATCGTGCGCGTGGCGCGCTCGCCGATCATCTCGACGGCGGTCGAGGTGCTGCCGCTCGGTCTCCTCAAGGCGTTCATGACGCGCTGCGCGCTGCTGCTCTCGACCGACAGCGGCACCCGGCACATCGGCGTGGCGCTCGGGACGCCGGTCGTGACGGTGATGGGGCCCACCGACCCGCGCTACACGGCGTACTGCCTGGAGCGCCAGCGCGTCATCGCCCGGAAGGTTCCGTGCGGCCCCTGCCACCTCAGGGAATGTCCCACCGATCACCGCTGCATGACGGAAATACAGGCCGACGAGGTCGCCGCGGCGGGGCTGGAGTTGCTCGGGCGCTAGCGCGGACGGGGGGCGCCGAGGCCGGCGCGAGGCCGATCGCGGCAATAAAAAAGTGGTAGCCAGGAGAATACGCGCCGGACTACCACGTGACCCATGCTCCCTTCCTTGCCGCCATTCCTCGAGAGGGTCGAAGAAGCTGTCTTCAAGGTAAGGATAAAAGTACAGTATAGTCCCATGGTCCGATAACATCAAGTGGGGCGTCCGCGATTGTCCGTATGCCGAGACAGGGGACGAACTTAGCCCGCGCTGTGCGCCGCGATTGCCCGGAGCGCGTGCACCGAAAGCCGCATGGCAACGGCGGGCGCGTGCTCCGAAGCGCCTCGTGCGCCGTCGAAAAAGAAGCGCCCGGTTGTGGTAGAATCGACCTCATGAAAACGTGCGAGTACTGTTACTTGTGCGAGTGTTGTCCCGCCGCGTTCGATCAGCTTGCACCGTGCCCCTTCGCGCGAGAGGGCGGGTTTGTGGAATTCCGGCGCGGCCCGGCGGAGCGGGCTCCCGGTGTCCCCGTGCGGACCGCGTCCGCGCGGAAAAGGCCCGATGCCCGCGCGAAGACGCTGCGCGGGGCGCGTTTCAGGTAGGAGACGCGCCGCGGCGCGGGAACACCGTTCGCATCGCGGCCGCCCGCATGCGAGCGGCCGCATGCCCGAGCGCTTCAGGAGCGCCCGTTCCGGGCGTACAATACCCTCCATGCCGGCAGAGTCGATCTATCTGGACCACAATGCGACCACGCCGCCCGATCCGCGCGTGATCGAGGCCGTGGGCCGCGCGCTCGCGGTTGCGTGGGGCAACCCGTCGAGCGCGCACGCGC
>JBFZCA010000393.1:0-7015 GCA_041308205.1 Planctomycetota bacterium
GGATGGAGTTTTCGATAGGGACACCCGAATGTACGCTTCATGTGGACTCTGCCCCACGATTCGCCATGAAGTAGCGATCCAATACGGACTTTATGTAGCGTTCCTTGCTCGTACAGCCACCCTTCACCATGTCATATACTCTTCTGGCTTCCTCTGCATACTTATGATCCTCTCTCAAAGCATGCAGATAGAAATACGGAATCAGCGTCTCGCCAGTTGCGACAAGATTCTCGCATTCTTCCTCGAAAGTCGGCTCACCGAGAACTTTAAAATCTATATACAATTCCCAGAATCTTATTTCCGGATGCTCCCCAAACCGAGCCCGCGCTCTCTGTAACCACAACTTGGCGTTTGAGTATGCGGAACGCGCAAATGCATCAGGCAACTTCTTAGCACAAATGTACCCGTAGTCATCGCACACGAAATAGAGCACAGCCACTTCCAAGTAGTCATCTAATGAGAAAGACTCGCCTTCCGCCTGGTAGGCCGCCTCATATGCCTCAGCGGCCTCAACAGGCAAATCCCTCCTCTGAAATCCTTTCGCTGCGTCCAAAAAGCTCATTGCGTTGCTCCTACGGCATTCACACCCGCGTCTATGATCTCATTATTTCGGACCCTAACCCAGATCTGCCCGTAGCTTCTATGCTTGACCTCGTGTCCTGTAGCCCTCACGTGCGAGCGCTTCCCGCCCTGCGAGTGAGCGGCCCGCCTTAGATCTCGACCGTCATTCCCGGAATCGGCGCCGGGTAGCGGCCATCGGCGTCCGCCTGGACGGGCGCGGGGCTCGAGGCGGCCAGGGCGTCGACGTTCGCGCAGAACTGGAAGTCGGACGCCATCGCCTCCTCCCACGTGATGATCTTCCCCGTGTGCACGGCCGCGCGGCCCATGATGGCGCCCAGGTTCGAGAGCGCCGCGCGGCGCGTCTCGTTGTGCGGCCGGTCGTTCCGGATGGCGCTCAGGAGGACGTCCCACTCGGCTTGCCACGGGTTGACGGCCTCGCGCTCCGGCGTCCAGGCAATGTTGTCGTCCCCGATGCGCTGGTCCTTGTAGAGCCAGGTCGTCGGCCGGTGCACATCGCCCGAGAACTTCGCGGCGACCTTGGTCCCGTGAATGTACGTGGCGAAATCGTTGTGGCACTGCGGCATGTAGCGGCCCGTCACGAACGCCTTCGCGCCGTCGGCGAAGGTGTACTCGATCGAGTAGCTGTCGAGGTTCTGGCTGCAATCCTTGCTGCCCGCGAAGCGCCCGCCGACGCCGTGCGCCGAGACCGGCCAGGCATCCTTGATCCAGAAGCACTCGTCGATCTGGTGGATCATGAGCTCGATGAAGACGCCGCCCGAGGACCACAGGAACTGGTACGGGCGGCCGGGCCTGAGCTGCCACAGAAGCTCGTTCTCGCCCCGCGGGAAGGGGCCCATCTGGTAGCCCGAATCCATGCGGTAGGCGCGCACGAACTGGACGTCGCCCATGGCGCCTTCGCGAATCTTCCGGATCAGCGCCTGGCGCGCGGAGGAGTGGCGGCACATGAGCCCGGCGCCGATCTTGAGGTTCTTCTTCTCCGCCGCCTCGCCCGCGCGGATCATGCGCTTGACGCCGCCGGGGTCGGCCGCGAAGTCCTTCTCCATGAAGACGTTGACGCCCTTCTGGACGGCGTACTCCAGGTGCGGCGCGCGGAACGCGCAGTGCGTGGTCAAGATCGCGACATCGCCGGGCCGGAGGCAATCGATCGCGTGCCGGTAGCCATCGAATCCCAGGAACCGCCGCTCGGGCGGCACGTCGACCCGGTCGCCCAGCATCTGGGTCAGCGAGCGGTGCGAGGTCTCCAGGCGCTCGGGGAGCAGGTCGGCCATGGCGACGAGCTTGATCGGCCCGCCGGCGCCCGAGCCCGCGGCGCGCGTCGTGCCCGAGTCGTCCCCGAGCACGAGCCCCCCCGCCGACATGGCGTTGGCCACGGCGCCGTTGCCGCGTCCGCCGCACCCGATCAGCGCCAGGCGTATGGTGTTGTCCTCGCCCGCGTGGACGTGGGGAACGGCCGCGGCCGCCAGCGCCGAGGCCGCGGCGCACGTGCCGGCGTTTCCGAGAAACTCGCGACGCGAGACATCTGCGTTCCGACTGCGGTTCATGCTCATGTGATCCGTCCATCCTCCTGCCGTTGCCGACGGGGTCCTTGCGCAGCATATTGTAACCGGAGAAGAGCCTGCCGCACGAGGCTCCATCATCCCCCCGTCCTCACGTACTTCTCGAGCCGGCAATCGAAGCCGCCCAGGTCGACGACCTGCCGGTGCTCGAGCCGCAGCGATCGATCGCGCGGCACGGCGTGTGTGGGATTGGCGAAGACGAGCCTCCCCCCCGGCCGCAGCACCCGGGCGGCGGCGGCGAAGAGGTCCTCGATGAGCCCGCGGAGATCCGGGACGCGCACGCGCCTGCCCATGGGAGGATTCGTGATGATGAGCGCGACGCTCCCCGGCGCGATGTCTCCGCGCTCGACGAAGCGGCGGAAGTCCGCGCAGGCGAAACGCGACCGCACGGCCTTCAGGCCGGCGGCGGCCCAGTTCGCCTCGGCGGCGGCGACGGCATCCGGATCGAGATCCGTTCCACACACGCCGCCGGCGCCGCCGAGGAGCGCGCGTTCGATCAGCTCGACGCCCGACCCGCAGAAGGGATCCCACACGACCGCATCCTCGAACGCGCCGGCCAGCCGGGCCATGCAGGCCGCAAGCGGAGGATGCGAGGCCGCGCGGACATCGTGCAGCCGATAGAGGCGCCGCGGATCGGGCGTGATTCGCGGGCGCAGCTCGACCGAGAACCCCTCGCCGGACGGATGCACGTCGATCGCCCAGGGCGCCTTGCGCGGGTCGTTGAGGATCTCCGGGCACAGGGCGTAGGCTCGATTCACCACGCAACGCACGGCGCCGCGCTGCGGCCCCGCGGAGAAGAACTGCAGCCGATAGCGGATCGAGCCCTCGGTGAACGCGCGCATGAGCTCCCGCGCAAACGGCGACACGATCGCGGCGGCGAAGGCCTCGACGGACTCGGCCGGTTTCGAGCCCGGCACCGTCCCCAGGACGAAGCCCGCCGTGTCGAAGCACCTGAGCGCGTAGAGGTCCGAGAGGGAGAAAGGCGCATCCGCCGCGACGGCGACGAGGCCGCTCGCGATCTCCGCGACCCGGAGCTTCCCTCCCCGCGCCGCGGCGTCCTCCGCCTCATCGCGGACGATCGCTTCGAGCCCCTTCCTGCAGCGCAGGTGGATGCGGACGCCCGCAACGGGCGAGAAGACGCGGTCCATGAGAACGCGGCTCGGCTCCTCCTTGCGCGCCAGCCCGGCCTTGACCTTCTGCTCGGCGTGCGCGAGCGGACCGGGGCCGCCGGCCACCGCCTCGAGCGTGGCCGCGCCGCCGACCTTCGCGAGCGCCCGACACAGGGCCTGCTTCTCGCGCTCGCTCGCCGCCGTCGGGAGCAGGGCGAGCAGTTCCGCTTCCCCGCCCGGGTCCGCGCCGAACTTCGGCAGGGCCGCGATGGCGTAGCGCCGCACCTTCTCGTTCGGGTCATCGAGAAGGCCGCGCAGCCACGACCGCGCCCGGGCCCGCTCGGCGGCGGTTCCGCAGGTCGAGAACACCGCGCCCACCGCGCGGATCACCGCGACCTGCCCCATGCGCTCGCGGGGAGTCGCGCGATCGAAGGCCGCCACCGCATCATTCCAGAGGGCCTCGCACGAGAGGGCGCGCAGCCGCTTGTAGAGCTCGTTGTCCGTTCTCATCGCATCACGCCGAGATTCCGGTCACCGCGGGACGACGAAGAGCGGCACGCCGCGCTGCGCGGGGCCGATCTTCACCAGGAGCGCATCGCCCTCGCGGCGGCTCTCGACCGGCGCGCCGCGGCTTCCCGGCGCGGCGCCCTGCGCGACGACCTCGACGTCCGCGGGGAACCCGGCGGCCGGCACGCGCACCTCGCACTCCCGGGGCGCCGCGAACGACATGTGCATCAGAGCGCCGCCCGCAACGCGGCAATCCTCGCGCACCGGCGCCCACATGGCCGACCCGAGGGGCTCGGGGGCGAACCGGTACGCGCGGCCATCGACCGTGATCGCGCCGGCGCGCTGCCCGGCGAAGGCAATCGGATCGCCGGCGGCGTTGACGCGGAACGAGACGACGCCGTGCCCGGAGTACGTCACGGCGTGCCCCGCGACCTTGAAGTCGGCGAGCGTCAACGCGGGCGACGGCGGAGGATTGGCCGCGATCGCGCGCGCATCATCCTCGGCCTTGCGCCCGAAGCCGCCCGGCCAGCTCTCCTCGTACGTCCGCAGGTGCGGCGCAATCGACACGGCGCCGTTCGGGAAGCGGCAGCACAGGAAGTCGCCCGTGCGCGAGAGGTGCTCCGTGTTGTCGTTCAGATTCTCGAACCTGCCCGCCGGCGGATATGCGCCGAGCGCGCTCAGAATCGAGAAGAGCGTGCGCTCGTCGTAGCCGAGGCTTCGCGCTTGGTCGTCGCGCGGCCTGAATCCGAGGAAGGTCGTGCTCCCGCCGCCCGCGCACACGCGGTGCACGCCCGCGACCATGCCCTGGACGCGGGCAACCGCCGTCGCGCCCTCGCGCGGCGCGGCCGGATACACCCTGTCGACCAGGAGGTCGGTGAGAATCGCCTGCGGCTCGACCGCCGCGAGCGCGCCCTCGAACTCGACGCGCCGGCCGGGAAGCCGCTTCCCCATGTCGGGCTCGGGCGCGTACGCCGCGCCGAAAAGCTCCTGCCAGGCGGGCAGCGCGGGCGCGCCCTCGAAATCGAGAAGCGGCGGCGGCCCCGCCCAGACGGCGCGGCCGCCCCGGGCGGCGAGGTCGGCGAGCATGACGAGGAGTTTCCGCGGCGGGTGCGGCTCGAAGAGCGCGACCACGGTCGAGAAGCGCCGGCCGGCGAGCTCGATCGCGCCGCCCTCGACCTTGCCCATCTCGCACAGCTTGGCCGCGGTCAGGTAGTTCGCGTAGCCGTACTGGACGATCCACGAGCCGAAGCGCTCGTCGGCGCTCACGAGGTCAAGCGGGTAGAGGAGCAGCACATCCACATCGCGGTGCTGCATGTCCTGCACCATGGCGTGCGGCGAGCCCGCCGAGGTCCCGTACGCGGCCTCGAGCCATCCGCGGCGCATGCCGACCTCGCCCGGGCTCCCCCAGTGCGCCGCGTACGAGTACGGCACCGCGTTCACAATGCCCGTCGAGCAGCCGAGCGCGAGCGCGTAGTAGTCGCGGTCGAGCCACCCGCCCTCGGCATGGTCGTTGCCGTTGCCCGTCAGGAAGTCGCCCCACTTGAAGTAGTCGTGGCAGGCCGACGCCGCCTGGTGCACCGTGCAGGACCAGACGAAGTTCGACGTGTACTCGTACTGGTGGCGCGGGAGGTGCTCCCTTCCGACATCCCACAGGTCGATCGTCGGGCTCTCGGCCCAGGTCGCGTGCGCGCGCGCCTCGAGGCGATACCCCATGCGCGCCTCCAGGTGCCGCTTCGCGGCGGCGAAGAGGTCGACGACGCCGTCCTGGAGCATGCGGAAGTACCGCGCGCGGAAGAGGGCCGTGCGGCGCACGTCCTCGGGCGACGCGCCGAAGCTGTGCATCCCGTCGCCCTTGGCGGCGAGGTCGTTGCGCGTGTCCTCCTGCCCGCGGCAGAAGTAGACGAGGTACCTGGCGAAGTCCTCGTACTCGGGGCCGTACGCCGCGGCGAAGCGCTTCCTGAAGCCGTCGCTCACGTACCTGAGCGCGAACTCGCCGTTGTCGTGGTGGTTGAAGTAGCCCCAGTCCTGCTGGATGTGCATCTCGTCGGCGTAGAGCGCGTTGAACCCGACGCCTGCATCGACGTACCGATCGAGCAGGCTCGTCAAGTAGGGCAGCGCGCCGGGGCTGAAGTAATCCATCTCCGGCGTCCTGTACATCTGGACGACGAGCACGCGGTCGCGCGGGCCGATGTCGGCGCGGCCCTCGCCGTGCACGCGGACGCGCACCGCGCGATACTCCCCGTGGCCGATCGCCGCTCCTTCCCAGACTTCCACCTTGGCAGTGTCGGTGACCTCGACGATCTCGCTCGGGGCGACGGCGAAGTACGGCGTTCCGTGCAGCCGGGACTCGCGGAAGGCGAAGACCCGCACGCCCGCGTCCTCGATCGCCACCGGCCCCTTGTTGTTGACCCACTGGCGCTGCCGCCAGAGCTGGACGCTGAAGCGCCCCGTCGCGGGGTCGCGCAGACCCTTACGGTAATGCATCCACAGGCCGGATTCATTCGTCCGCGCGCGGTACCCGGGCCCGATCTCGAGCGGCGTCAGGAGGCTCAGCTCCATGCCCAGGCCGTGGCCGGCGGCGAAGCGGCTGATCTTCGCGATGTGCGCGATGTACTCGTCCATGTCGGGCATGAGCCGCCGCGGCGCGTCCTGGCCCGGCCGGTACTGCTTGAAGAAGTGGTCGAACGAGAGGACGAGCGTGCGCTGCCCGGCCGCTTGCGCGCCTTCGCAGATGCCCTTGAGGCTGTTCTCGTGCTTGTCGAACGTGAGCGAGAGATCGATGCGCGCCTCCGGGTCGGCCGAGAGCGCCTCGAGCTCCGCATCGCGCGTCAGGATGATGGCGGACTTGCCGAGCAGGAACGCGTACGGCCCGGGGTAGCGGACGAGCTCGCCCGCGTGGACGCGCTCGGGAACGTCCGCGGCGCCGGCGCGCGCGGCGAGAAGCGAGACACACAACGCCAGCGCCGCGGGCGCGAACGTCCGTCGATGCATGGGGCGCCTCCTCTGCGATCGGCCGCCGCCTGCTGCGGCCGCGGCCGATCACACAAGAGTACCCGCTCGGGGCGGAATCGAAAGCCCTCGCGGCTACGGCGTCCCCTCGCCGCACCCGAGGGAATCGACTGTCGGATCGAACCATCGCACCCGCGGTCCCGGCGAGGATGGCTCGGCGCCCGTCGCGTACAGGTAGGAAAGCAGCGACAGGACATCGGGGACGCCCACCACGCCGTCATCGTCGCAGTCAAGCGCGTCCTCGCACCCGGA
>JBFZCA010000394.1:0-11009 GCA_041308205.1 Planctomycetota bacterium
CGATAGAACGAGTCGCGGCTGCCGCTCTGCATGGCGACCTTCTGCGCGTCCATGTGGCCCATGAGCTGCACGCTGCCGTCCATCGTCGACCCGGATGTTATGTAGTCGGTCGCCGCGATCACGGGCTGCGGGTGCGTCATCACGTAGCGCCGGCCGTTGGACTGGCCGCGGCGGCTGCTGTAGCGCCCCGTGAAGAACTGCTTCTCGAAATCGAACTGCGTCGTGTGCTGGAGGGTCTCGAACATCTTGACGACCGCCCGCGCCTTGCGGAAGCGCTTGGGCTGCGACAGATGCTGCGTCGGGTCGAACTGGGCATCGAGCTGCGCGAGCGCGGTGATCTCGTAGTAGCCGCCGGAGTCGAAGCAGAACTCGGTCGTGTAGGCGCAGTAGGTCTCGCTGCGGCTGAACATGCCGCCGCCCGCCATGCGGAAGCCGCGCGGCACCCAGGGCGACACGAGCGCCGTCTTGTCGACCACGAGGGTCGCGCCCTGGTTCGCGCCGCAGCGGTTGAGGCGCGCATTCGGGTTGAAGTTCGCGTTGATGCCCGCCTTCACCGTGTCGAAGTACCACCGGTTGCGGCCGTGGTACGGCAGGCCGCGCTGATTGCGGAGCGTGCGCTCGGAGTTCTCGTGGCCGGGTCCCCAGATGTTGCCGACCGCCGGATTCGCGCCGCCGCCCGAGCTCAGCACGCCCTGATAGGTGGTGAGCCGCGGGTTGAGGGGGTCGATGACCATGACCTGGTTCGCCTTGGGAAGCTGCACCTCGCCGATGCGCGTGTTGATGAACTCGACGAATCCGCCGCCCGTGCCGCGGCCCGTCTCCCACGCGATGAACGGAGTGCGCTTGCGCTCCGACATGACCGCCTTGGCGATGAGCCGCGCCTGCTGGAGCTCGATGCGCGGCGTGTAGACCCAGACGGGCCTGATCGTGTAGTTGGTCTCCTCCTGGCCGCCGCCCTGGCCGCGCGCGCCCTGCGGAAAGCGATCGTTGCCCTCGGGAGCGAAGCCGGCCTGCAGCTCGTGCTGGCCGATGCGCATCGCCTGGCGCTCGATGTACGGGAACGGCCGGCGGCACGCCAGGCCCGTGAAGCACGCGATGAGGACCTCCTCGGTGGCCGTGTTGATGTTGATCGGCGACCTGGGCTCGGCGCTCACGCTCTTCGTGCCCCAGATATGGGGGTGACCGGTCTCCTCGTACCTGACGCCGGACATGTTCTTGCCGATGCGGCCGGTGCTCTCCGCCTGCAGGACGAGCTCGACGTAATCCTGGGGCTTGCCGGTCGTGGCATCGACCCACGACTGCGTCGTGATGAAATCGGCGAGGCGATCGAAGTTCTCCTCGCCGATCAGCTCGATGAGCTGGCTCTTGCTCGTGAACTGGCCCTTCTCGAGCTTGCGCCGGAAGCGCACGATCTCATCGCCGCGCACCCGCCGCTTTCCCGAGAAGAACGGATTCATGCCCCGCGTGACCTGGATGGCCTCCCCCAGGCTGTCGAGCATCATCGCGAGGTTGTCGCTGCCGACGTTGACGTTGATCTGGCTCGCGCAGTCGAGCACCTTGGCCTTGTAGAAGCACCGCGCGACGCCCTTGACCGGCTCGAGCACCCCGGAGAAGAAGAGATTCTCGGGCTGCATCTCCTCGATGGTGTACGCGCCCGCGCCCATCTCGTCGCCGCTGGGATCCTTGAAGAGCCACGGCGCGCGGCAGGACGTGAAGTGGTAGAAGTTCACGGCCCCGTAGAGCTGCGCGGCCGCCGCGTCGACGGCGGAGTGCAGGACGAGGTCGGCCGTCTGCGTGTCGAGGTAGTTGCGCGTCGCCTCGCGCTCGAGCTTCATGAGGGCCGCGAACGTCACCCCGAGCATCGTGAGCAGCGTGAGAAACATGAGGGCGATCACGAGCATCGCGCCGCGCCGGGCGCCGGCCGATCGAGCCTTGGGGCCAGCCATTGGTGCTCTCCTTACAGCTTGCGTCCTCGAAAGTTACGCATCCGCTCACATAGACGGCGGCCGCAGGGTGCCGTTGCACGCATCGTCCACACGATTCCCATCATCCCATCATACGCCCCGCGGCCGGTGTTGCATACCGGTGCGGCCGGCACCTCCGGAACCGCGATGATGGTCGCACGAAAGATGCGGCCGGACAAGGAGATGCAGCGGTTCCGGGGAGCGCGGCCGTCCGGCGCGCTCAGTTCCGCGCGGCTTCCGCGCGCTTCCGGAGCTCGGCCTCGATCTGCGCGAGCAGCGGCCGGTTCTCCTCCAGAAACTGAACGACGCGCTCCTTGCCCTGGCCGAGCCGCTGCTCGCCGTAGGAGTACCACGTCCCGTTCCTGCCGACCACCCCCGTGTTGGCCGCCAGCTCCAGGACGTCGCCCGCCCACGAGATGCCCTTGTCGTAGAGAATGTCGAACTCCGCCATGCGGAACGGCGGGGCGACCTTGTTCTTCACGACCTTGACCCTGGTCCGGTTGCCGATCACCTGCTCGCCCTCGGTGATCGACCCGATGCGGCGGATGTCGAGCCGCACCGACGCGTAGAACTTGAGCGCCCTGCCGCCGGTCGTCGTCTCCGGGTTGCCGAACATCACGCCGATCTGCATCCGGATCTGGTTGATGAAGACGATGCAGGTCTTGCTCTTGCTCGCGACCGCGGTGAGCTTCCTGAGCGCCTGCGACATCAGCCGCGCCTGGAGGCCCATGTGCGACTCGCCCATCTCGCCCTCGAGCTCGGCCTTGGGAACCAGCGCCGCCACCGAATCGACCACGATGACGTCGACCGCGCTCGAGGCGACGAGCATCTCCGCGATCTCCAGCGCCTGTTCGCCGTAATCCGGCTGCGACACGAGCAGCGCATCGAGGTTGACGCCGAGCTTGCGCGCGTACTGCGGGTCGAGGGCGTGCTCCGCGTCGATGAACGCCGCGTTGCCGCCCTGCCGCTGCGCATTGGCGATGATGTGCAGGGCGAGCGTCGTCTTGCCCGAGGATTCCGGGCCGTACACCTCGATGATCCTGCCCCTCGGCACGCCGCCCACGCCGAGCGCCGTGTCGAGCGACAGCGACCCCGTCGAGATCACGCCGATGCCCTCGACCTTCTGCGCCGAGCCGAGGTACATGATCGCGCCCGAGCCGCAGCGCTTCTGGATCTGGCTCAGCGCGAGCTCGAGCGCCTGCTTGCGCTGCTTGTCGAGCGGCACCGCCGCCGCCGCTTTCTCCTTGCCGTCATCGGCCGGCGCGCGCCGCGCGGCGCCGGGGGCTTCCACGGTCTTCACATCCGAGAGTCTGTCCTTGACCATTCCGTCTCTCCACACGTCTTGGAGCCCGCGTCTGCAGGCTCCCCCGGGGCGCGCATCACCGTCGAAACGCCCCCGTCTTGCCGAACCCGGGCGAGGAACTACGCTTACTATACCCGAGGCCGAGCAGGTAGCAAGCCTTCGCCTCCGGCTTCGCCTTCGGCTTCGGCGGACAGGTCCGCGTCGCCTTCGGCTATGGCGAAGAAACCATCGCCGCGCTATCCTTTGGGCGTGCCGCACGATTCCCATGCTCGTATGCAACTTGCGCTGCGTGTGACCATGATCGCTCTGGCGTTCGCCGGCGGGTGCGCGGCGCCGCGGCCCGCGGGTCGAGATCCGGCGCATTCTTTTCTCAGCGACACGGCCCGGCGCCGCCTCGACGCGGCCGCCGCGGCCGCGATCGACCGATGGGAGATCGAGGGCGCCGTGCTCGTCGTCGGGCGCGGCGCAGCCGTCCTGCACGCGAAGGCGTACGGGGCGCGGCGCATCGCTCCCGGCGCGCCGGCCGAGCCCATGACCCTCGACACGATCTTCGATCTGGCGTCGCTCACCAAGGTCGCGGCCACGGCGACGGCCCTGGCGCTCCTCATCGAGGAAGAACGCGCGGCGCTCGACGATCCCGTGGCCAGGCACCTCTCCGACTGGCCCGACAAGAACCTCACGCTGCGCCACCTGGCGACGCACACGTCGGGCTTCGCCGCCTACCTGGATGCCGCGGCAATCGCGCGCGATCACCCGAGGATCGCGCCCTGCGATGCGATCGTCGCCGCGATCGCGGCGCACGAGCGCAGGTACCCCCTCGGCAAGGGCACGCTCTACTCGTGCATCAATTACGAGCTGCTCGGCCGCGCGATCGAGGCCGCCGCGGGAGAGGACCTGGAGGCCTATCTCCGCCGGAAGGTGTGGCGGCCGCTCGGCATGCACGACACGTTCTTCCGCGTGCCGCCGGAAAAGCTCGCGCGCGCGGCGCCGACGGCGGAGGGGCTGCGCGGCGTCGTGCACGACCCGCTCGCGCGGTTCTACGGGACGGGGCCGCATCTGCCCGGCAACGCCGGCCTCTTCAGCACGGGAATCGACCTCGCGCGCTTCATGGCGGCGCTGGCGTGCCGCGGCGCGCTCGACGGCCGCGCCGTCATGCGCCCCGACACCGTCGATCTTCTCTTTGCGAACCACGCCCCGCCCGAATCCGGCGCCGCGCGCGGCATCGGCTGGGTGATCGACAACGACGATGTCTATCTTCCGCGCGGGGGCGAGCGCAGCGTGCGGACGCACGGCGGCTTCACCGGCACGTTCCTGTGGCTGCACCCGCCGAGCGGCGCCTTTCTCATCGTCCTCTCCTCGCGCCTGCATCCGGCCGGCAAGGGCGATGTCTTCCCGCTCAGGAGGGCGGCCGCGCGCATCGTGTGCGAGGACCTCGTCCCCGCGCCGCAGGTCACTTCGCGATGACGCGGTGGTAGGTCTTCCGCCCTTTCCTCAGGAGGATGCATCCTTGCGCATTCACGTCCGCCGCCGTCAGGGGCTTCTCGGGGTCGTCGAAGCGCGCATCGTTGACGTACAGGCCGCCGCTGCCGAGCAGCTTGCGGCCGTCGTTGTTGGACTTGGCCAGGCCGCAGCGCACGAGCAGGTGCAGGATCGGCACGCCCGCGGCGAGCTCGCCGCACGCGATCTCGGTCGCCGGAATCGCGTCAAGGTCGAGGCCGCCCCGGCCGCCGCTTCCGAACGCGGCTTCGCTCGCCCGGCGCGCATCGTCGGCGGCCTCGACGCCGTGGACGAGCTTGGTCACCTCGTACGCGAGCGCGCGCTTCGCGGCGCGGATATCCGCCCCCGCCCCGCGCAGCAGCTCGTCGCGGTCCCGGCGCGGGAGCAGCGTGTAGAAATTCAGGCAGCGCGCCGTGAGATCGTCCTCGACGTTGATCCAGTACTGGTAGAACTCGTACGGCGAGGTGCGTTCCGCGTCCAGCCAGATCGTCCCCTTCTCGGTCTTGCCCATCTTCTGGCCGCTCGCGGTCGTGATGAGCGGGAACGTGACGCCGCAGGCCTCCTCGCGCCGCAGGCGGCGGATGAGCTCCATGCCCATCACGATGTTCCCCCACTGGTCATCGCCGCCCATCTGCAGCCGGCACCCGAGGCGGTCGAAGAGCACCAGGAAGTCGTAGGCCTGGAGGATCATGTAGTTGAACTCGAGGTACGAGAGGCCCTTCTCCAGCCGGTTGACGACGCTCTCGAGCTTGATCATGCGGTTGATCGAGAAGTGCGTGCCGATCTCGCGCAGGAACCCGATGTAGCGCTTCTCGGCGAACCAGTCGGCGTTGTTGACGAGGGCGGCATCGCCGGGGCCCTCCCCGAACGTCAGGAAGCGGGCGAGCTGCTTTCTCTGCGCCTCGACGTTGCGGGCGATCGTCTCCTCCTCCAGCATGGGCCGCGCCTCGATCTTTCCCGAGGGGTCGCCGATGAGCCCCGTCGCGCCGCCCACGAGCACGATCGGCTTCCCGCCGAAGCGCTGGAGATGCATGAGCGCCATGATCGGCACGAGGTTGCCGGCCTGGAGGCTCTCCGCGGTGGGATCGAAGCCGACGTACGCCGTGACCGGCCCGCCGCGGAAGAGCGCCATCGGGTCCTCGTGGGTCTTCTGCGAGACGAAGCCGCGCTCCTCGAGCTCGGTGAAAAACTCGCGCATCGTGCTCTCCATGGCCCGCGCGGGCCGCGGTTCTCCGCTACGCGCGGTCGAAGAAGATCTCCTTGATGTCCCTGAGAGCGTACCCGCTCTCGTTGACGAGCCGGATGATCTCGATCTTCTTGATCACATCCGGCGCGAAGAGGCGCCGCCCGGCCGGCGTCACCTCCTGCTCGCGAATCAGGCCCGCCGTGATGTAGCGGTAGAGCATCTGCCGCGAGATCCCGGTCCTGTCGAGGACTTCCTTGGTTCTGAGCGCCACGAACGCACTCCCCGCGCGCCCCTCCCGGCGGAGCGCTTCCCCGAATCGTAGCACCGCGCGCGGTGCGGTTCAACCCGCGGGCGGGGTAGTCCTCCCCCAATCCCTGCCGCTTTCCGGGAAATCCGCGACTATAGAAAGGGGCCCGTGCCCTCCGCGCGAGATTCGGACTTCGCGGGGAGCGAGCGCAGATCCCACAACAGCACGGTGCCGGCCGGAGTTCCCGTCATCGCTTCGCTTCCGTCGGGCGAGAAGGCCGCGCAACTGAATGCCGACTGATGCCATCGCAGCCTGCACAACGATTCGCCCGTGGCCGAATCCCAGACCACCGCGCCCCCGTCCATGGTGGAGGACAGAATCAGGCTGCCATCGGGAGAGAACGCCAGCCCGGTGATTTCTCGACCGTGCGGCGCGAGGACCGCCATCCGCTTGCAGGATCCCGTTGCCCGTACAAGCATCGATCCGTCGGCGCATGCGACCGCGAATCTCCGGCCGTCACGTGCGAATGCGGCGGTCCGGGCGCGCGCTTCACCTAGCGGGAAACTCTGTAACAGCCGCCCGGAATCGACTTCCCACAGCCCTCCGTCCCGGCTGCAGATCAACAGCAGCGCGCCATCGGGAGAAAACGCGAGCGCGGTGGGCTCCTCAGTGCCCGCATCGATGGTTCTCACGACCTTGCCCGTCTCCGGATCCCAGATTCGGACGCTCCCATCGCTGCCGCCGGCGGCGGCGTCGGCTCCATCCGGCGAGAGCGCCGCACAGGTCACGGAGACTCCCGGCCAGTCGAGCCTCGCTATCTCCCGCCCCGTCGCCGTATCGCAGATCGCCGCGCGGTCCGGCTTCAGCTCTCCCGGCGCGGCGAACCGCCGCTTCAACGTCACAAGCACCTTGACGGCGTCGGGAAAGAGGACTCCGGACTGCGCCATCAGTCCGCGCTCCGAAATCGGCGCGGCGCTCTTCACGTTCCCTGTCGCCTGGTCCCACACGCAGATTGCGTCTTCGGTCAGCACGGTCAATCTCGCGCCGTCGCCGGAGCAGGCGATGCCCTTCACTGCGCTCATGTGCCCCCGAAGCTCGGCGGCCTCCTCGAGACGCCCCGTCGCAACGTCCCATACGTTCACGGTATGCGACGACAGGGTGTGGGTGACCACGCGCAATCCATCGCTCGAGAACGCTACGCGATGCACCTGCCCCGCGCCGGCGGCGAACGTGCGCACGATCCGTCCCGTGGAGAGATCCCACAGGATCGCTTCCCCCTCATGAGCGCCGGCGAGTCCGCGCCGGCCGTCGGGCGAGAACGCGAGGGACCAGATGGACCCGGCGTGCGGGAGGGAGTACTCCGTCGTTCTCGCCGACACGATATCCCGATGCTCGACGACCTTGTCGCGACGGGCCACCAGGATCTTCGTTCCATCCGGCGAGAACCCTCCGTGGACCCCCTCCGGCAGCGTCGCCACCAGATTCCCCGAGAGCCCGTCGTACACGCGGACTCCCTCGGTGCCCATGGTCATGATCTTGCCGCCGTCACGGGAGAAGGCAAAGCGCCCAAGGGCTTCGCCGCTCACCGGCAGCGTACGGAGGCATTTCCCCGTTGCAGCCTCGCGAAACTCGACCTGAGAACACGAGGCGACAATCACCGTTGCGCCGTCGGAGACGAAACCGAGGGCGCACCCTACCGCGCCTCCGCGCACACGCCGGGACCAGATGGCCCCACCGGCGTGCGCGTCCCAGAGCCTCAGAATCCCGCCGGAGTCGTAGCTCGCTATCCTGCCGGACACCGAGGACAGCGCGACGGCCTCGACCGGCAGCGCGTGCCCTGACAGCGTTCGCTCCACCCTCTCCGCGCACAGATCCCACACGCGCACGGTTCCGTCGGTCGTGCCCGTCACTGCGCGTTGCGCATCATCCGAGAATGCGATGGCACGAATGCAACCGTAGCCCAATTGACGAATCGGAAGCCGCTCGGCCGGCGCGGGATCGCATGCCGTTGAAACGCCGGCACACCCACCGACAAGGAAGGCTGCGCATCCCGCGATCGCCATGCACAGGCTCGCAGGGACTTCACTCCTCGCTTTCCGGGAAACAGCGGAATTCCTCATGGTCTGAGCCGTCAGCCCTCCTTTCCGCACTTCGCGGGGGGCAGCCCGTACGGGTCGTACATGGCAGGCTTCTTGGCGGGGGGGACAATATCCGACACTCGCACAACATAACCATCGCGCGGGCACTCAAGAAGAACGGCGTCTCCTGGGATCTCTCCGAGATTGTAGCCACCCCATTCATCGTGCCATACGTACATGATTGGCGTCTTTGCGAAGTACCTACTGACCGGGCAGAACGCCAGAATGTCGATTCCTCCATCTCGCACGTATTCGTTGCGGATGCAGGCTTCGACAATCCCGACATAGTCCTCTGCATACGGCAGACGTCCATGATGGTCCTCCGCGTAGAGCCGCAATGCACTCGCTCCTTGCTCCAGCCTCAGATGACAGGCATGCACAATGTGGCTCTCAACGAAACCGTGCGCGTAGACACCGGAGAAGGCGTACGGCAATACGAAGGGCGCGTAGATTGCTGCCGGTGTCATGGTGATCATCAGCCAGCTTCTCAGGCCTCGCGGTCGCGTAACCAGACATACGACAAAAGAACAAACCGCGAGCAGGACGAGACCCCACAGATTCCATTCGACGAAAAGCGTACCAAAGTCGTGCCATGTCAGGCCGTACAGCGGAGAGCCGCCAATACCGATGCTCACGGGAGCAAGGTGCGACGTGTTCAGTCTACCCCACAGAAAAAAGAGCAGAACGAAGCAGACATGCGCCAGGCACGATGCAAGAGCTGCGGCATCAGACCCGATCTGGCGCCGGAGCAACAGAAAGACTGCAGCGCCGGATGCCAACAGAAAGGCAAAGGGGATGAACAGGAAGAGCCCCGCAGGTGGCGACACGGGCGTCGAGACGAGGAAAACCAGCCCCTCGGCACGTGAGATTGCCGGGAACAGGAAGACGAGCACCATGCAGTATCGATGGACGGCCCTCGTTCCTCTGCTCTTAGTCCCTGATTCGCAAAGGTTTCTGCTCATCTGTCTCAACGGGGCACTGGATGCCCCAAGTGCGCGTCTTCCTTCGCCTTACCGTCGGCCTCCTTCGGAGCGGAGATCCACGCGCGATTGCGCGGGGCACATCGCATCCGACGGCGTCATTGTAATCCCGCTCCTGCGACGGCGGCAACGAGTTTCTCGTGCACAGGCGCGACCCTCCGCCAGGCGCCGGGTTTGCCCTCACTTTTCATTATAATATAGATTTCAGCACGTACGTCCGTATGCTACTATGAGGTTGAGCACAAGGCGGAGACCGGTCGCGCGACTCGCCCCGCGCGCCCGGTCGAAAGGGAAAACGGAGGTTGTCATGCTTGCCATGTTGGAGGAAGCTCCGGTTACAGCCGTCATCTCGGGGGAAGAGCTCGACACCATCATCAGGGAGGCCTACGTCCTGGGGAACCACGTCCGAAGGAAGCTCGTCATGGCCCTCGACGCCATGTACTCGGGCCGCCTGTACATCACCCTCGGGTTCTCGAGCATTCACGACTACGCCGAGCACAGCATCAGGTGCCGGAAGTCCGAGACCTACGACTTCCTGCGGGTGGCGCGCACCCTCGCCTCCCTGCCGAGGATCGACAGGGCCTTCGAGCTCGGGGATCTGAGCTGGTCCGACGTCCGGGAGATCACCAAGGCCGCGACCCCGGAGACCGAGGACGAGTGGATCGAGTTCGCGGAGAGCCATTCTCTCGCCCAGATCGAGGCAGAGGCCAGGGACGCTCGCCGGCACGGCCGCGCCTCTCCCCGGCAGGACAGGCTCGGCCTGCCGAGCCTGAAGACCCGCGTTCTCTTCGAGCTCGAGCCCCACGAGCACGACAAGGTCTCGAAGGCCTTCGCCAAGGCGCTCGCCGAGATGGGCGCGAGCCTCGGGGAGGCTCCCGTCGAGCCCAAGGACGCCCTGCTCTACATGGCCGAGCAGTTCCTGACGAGCGACCCGGCCGGCGGACGAGTCGCGCGGGAGGACTCGATCTACACGATCGTGTACCGCAGCTGCCCGGTATGCGGCAGGGCGGACCTGCCCACCCCGGACGGTTTCGTCGAGATCCCGCCCGAGGTCGTCGGCCGGGTCGAGGGCGAGGCCTGCAAGGTCACGATCACGCCGGAAGAGGAGCGGCCGGGCGAGCCGGAAGCCGAGGCGCTCCTGCCCGTGCCGGCCGAGGAGCGCGACCGCCCGAATCCGCCGGCTCTCGTCAGGAAGGTGCTCCTGAGGGACGGGCTGACCTGCGCGAATCCCCGGTGCGGCCGGAAGGTCGGTCTCCAGGCGCACCACATCCGCTTCCGCGCCAACGGCGGGAAGACGGCGCTCGAAAATGAGTGCGCCCTGTGCCCCACGTGCCATGCCCTCGCGCACAGTGGCTTACTGCGCATCGAAGGCAATCCTCTGACGGGCCTCGTGTGGAAACCCAAGTGCGGCGACCGCCGCCTGTCCCTGGGCGAGGAGCTCTCGCGGGCGACGACCGTGGCCGAGGTCCGGGTGAGGCCGGTCTACGACGACCCGCCGGATTCCACGGTCGTGGAAAATGGCGGGGGCCTTTCATATTCCACGGCCGTGGAATACTCCACAGTCGTGGAAGATTCCACGATCGTGGAAAACCTCCGGCCGGACACGGACGAGGTCCTCGCCGCGGCGCTCATCGACCTGGGTTGCACGAGGAAGGACGCGGCACGCCGGCTTGCGATCGCCCGCGCAAGTTTCC
>JBFZCA010000395.1:0-5126 GCA_041308205.1 Planctomycetota bacterium
ACGGAAAGCCGCGCCTACCCTTCCGGGTTCTCCAGAAGCTCGCGGAGGCGCGCGGCCAGAGCCGGGGGGAGGGCGGCGAGGCTCTTGTCGCTCACCAGCCCGGCGTGGATGAGGTCGAGGAGATGCACCTGGTCCTTGCGCCTGAAGCTGGTGAGCTTCATGCGCACGAGCGCGTCCAGGGCCAGAACGCGCATTCCTCCTGCAACGGATACGGCCTCCGCCGTCGCCGGAGCGGGCAAAGAATACCCCGGCCGGATCTTCTCCCCCGCGAACACGACATGCACCGCGTCGCGACTCCCGGCGTTCGGCCCGTCCAGGAAGCAATCGACTCCGGGAACGCGGCGGTGCACGAAACCGGCCGACTCGAGCGCGGCTCGCACCGCTTCGAACCGGTCGCGGTCGACAAGCAAGTCGACATCCTGCGTGTTCCTGACCGCAGTCTCGTCCACCGTGGCGACCCAAACGGCGACCGCGTTGCCGCCTATGACCGCGTAGCTGCATCCGGCCTCCTCGAGCGCACGGGTCGCCCTTCGAAGACGCGCGCGTACCTTCTCCACGGCGCGCACCATCCTTTCGAGAATGTCGGCATGCTCGGACGCGAGGCTCATTCCGTCATTGTACGACGTAATCCGGGGACAGTCACCGATTTCCCCGCGGACGTAATCCGGGGACAGTCCCCGGAAAGCTACTTCCCCAGCATCTCCCTCGTCATCGCCTTGACCCGCTCCTCGGCCTCGTGCAGGTCGCGGAGCTGCCGCGCGAGCTGGTTCAGGTCGCCGTACTCGGTCATGCGGTCGATGATGTCCTGCAGCGCGTCCTTGATCTCGCCCTGGCGGTCGATGAGCGCCGGCAGCGCCGTCGGCGATGCGTTGCCGGCGCCGGCGGCCTCGGCCAGCGTGCCGATGTCCTGGCCGAGCGGCGCGATCTTCTCGCCGGCGATGGCCTTCAGCTCCTCGCCGAGCGAGCCCACCCACTTCTGCTCCTTGAGGTCGGCCACCTGGTTGCGCGCCATGCGGTCGCGCACGCGCGCAAGCTCCTGCGCCGCGGCATCGAGGCGCCGCGCCATCGCCTGCGCATCGCCCCGCGACTGTCCGAGCGGGCCCGCCGCCGACGCGTCCAACGTGGCCTGGTCGCGCGTGTCCCGGGCGAGCGCGCTCAAGCGCTCGCGCGCCTTGTCCTGCACCTGGGCCGCGCTTCGCAGGTCCTCGCGCACCATGGTGAGCCGGTCGAAGAGAATCGCCCGCAGGTCCTCGGGCCTGACGACCACGATCACGTGCTCGGCCGAGAGGCCGACGCCGCCGGCCGCGTCCTGCGCGCCGATGCGCCACTCGATCGTGCTCCCTTCCTCGACCTGCGCCGCGCCAAGGTCGAGCACGTGCCCGAGCGTCGCCTCGCGCGCCCCCGCCTCGAGCGCGAGCGGCGCCCTCTGCTCGGCCCCGGGCTCCTTGTCCGCCGGGTTCTTGACCGCGCTGGAGAACCACGCCGCCGCAAGCCCCCAGTCGTCGGTCGCCGTCGCCTTGATGCCCAGGCGCGCGAGGAGCGTGCATTCCTCCTTGACGGAAGGCTCGGCGATGCGCACGACCGGGACCTGGTCGGGGATCGCGCGCACGCGGTAGCGGTTCTGATCGGTGTTGGCGAAGCCTTCCTCGCTCACGAGCGCGCAGGCGTAGTACCCGGTCTGCGTCACATCGAACGCGCCCGCCACGACGGAGAACTCCTCCTCGGCGCGCACCGCGAGGCGCTGCTCGGCGAGCGGCTCGTCCTTCCCCGTCCCGTAGAGCCGGAACGTCGCCTCCTTGATCTTCGGACGCACCCAGGCCTGGAACGCGACCGCGCTGCCGGCGAGCGCCTTGATGCTGCCGTCCTCCGAGGTCTCGTTCGGCCGGCCCGCGTACGCCGGGTACGTGACGACCGCCGCGATTCTCTCGATCCGCGGCCGCGTCACGAGCGTGACGCTGACGGGCGCGGTCCGGCCGTCCCCGCCGCGCGCCGTGAACGTGAAGCCCCGCGTGAGGTTCGCCATCGTGTGGCGGAAGGTGTACCTGCCGAACCGGGTCATGACCTCGCTGCTGCGCACGCCGTCCCAGTCGCAGAGAAGCTCCACCTGCCGGGTTCGGCCCTTCATCACCTCGACCTCGATCATGAGGTCATCGCCCTTGGCGACGAGCACCGGCGAGCCCTCCGGCGCGACCACCCTGAGGACGACGCTCCGCGGCCAGGGAACGTTCGCGAGCGCGAGGCGCGACCCCCACACGCCCAGGACGTCGCCCTTCCACAGGGCGATGACGAGCCAGAGCGCCGCGAGCCCCGCGAACACGGCGCCCGATGCGAGCAGCCCGCCGAGCGGGTAGACCCGGCCGGCGTCGACGTGCCGCGCGTCGCGGTCGGCATCGCGGACGACGGCCGCCACGAGCTCGCGCGACACGTGCGCCGCGGCCGGATTGCCCTCCGCGCTGAGCTGGACGGCGGTGATGAACCGCCCCTGGAGCTCGGGATACGCGCGCTCGATCCCGCGCGCGAGCCCGGCCGCGTCGGGCAGCGCCCCGAGCGGACGCACGAGCAGCGCGAACACCGCGCGCGCGCAGGCGCCCACGGCCGCGAGGAGCAGCACCGCGCGCACCGCGGCCGGAATATCGAGGTGGTAGTCCAGCAGGAACTCCGCGAGCAGCAGCCCCAGAACGCAGCTCGCAAGACCCAGCGCCGCGCCGTACAGCGCGCGGTTCCGCGCCCGCGCCCGCGCGGACGCGAGCACCAGGCGAATGTTCTCAGGCAGGGGTCCCCGGTCCATCATCGCTCGAAAATCGGCAGGTACTGGTACGGAATCTGCAGGATCAAGGTCGCCATGGCCGTCGCGTAGTTGACGCCGACGTAGTCCGACCACGCGCCGTCCGGACGCTGGAGCTCGAGCAGCTCGCCGGAGATCCGCCGGTGCCACTCGCTGAAGAAGCTGCCGCCGCGCTGGAACGCGGCCTGGATCCCGTAGTAATGCCCGTAGTAGAAGTCGAAGGTCTGCGGCGCGCGGTAGTAGATCGGCCACTCGCGGACCAGAAAACGCAGCCCCGAATCGATCTCCGGTCCCTCGTAGTAGCCGGCGCCGTACAGCGCCGTGAGGCCCGCCGCCGCGAGCTGGAACGACACGCGCGACTGCGGCACCTGGTAGAAGAAGCCGCCCGTCCGGGGATCCCAGCTCTTCCTGACGTACTCGATGGCGCGGTCGATCGTCTCCTTGGGCACGTACAGCCCCACGTTGCGCGCGCCCCTGAGCGCCTGCACCTGGCACACCGTCACGCACATGTCCGAGTCGGGCACGCCCGGGAGGTAGCGCCAGCCTCCCTGCGCGTTCTGCGCGCTCGCGATCAGCCCGACGGCCTTCTGCAGCGCGTCCCTGACGCGCGCGTCGCGCGTCGTTCCGTAGACCTCGGCGAGAAAGAGCGTCGCGAAGGCGTGGCTGTACATGCGCGAATTGTGCGCCGAGATGAAGCCGTTCTCGTGCGTGCTCGCAAGGACGAAATCGAGGCCTCGCTCGACGTTCCCGCCGTACGGGCCCCGGCCGGGCATGCTCCCGCCCGCCATGAACGACAGGCACGCCAGGGCCGTGACGCCGACGTGGTGGCCGGGCTCGCCCTCGTAGCTCCGCAGCACCTTGCGGCCGATGATGGCGACCCACGCGCCGTTGGGCTCCTGGGTCCGGGCCAGGAAGCGCAGGCCGCGCCCCACGGCCGCATCGATGCGCGCGTCGCGCGGCGCCGCGGGCTCGCCGGCGCACAGCGCCGCCAGGATGAGCAGCACGCTCATGGGGCGTCCTCCTCCGCCGGGCCGAAGGCCGTGACCGTGCGCGGCGATGTCACCAGGAGGAGATCGCCCGCCGCTTCCGCGTTGCCGGGCTCGAGCGCCTCGCGCTCGGCGCCGGCGACCCGCTGCCTGGTGCGCGAGTCGAACGCGTAGAACCACAGATCGATGCGCTCCGCGCGACCGGTTTCCGCGCGCTGCTTCGCGTTCAGCCGCGTCCGGCCCAGGAAGTACACGCCCTCGGCGGTCAACGCCGGCCGGCCCGCGATGCTCTCGGTCGGCGCGAGCCCGAGAATCTGCCGCGCATTGAGATCCTCCTCGCCGAGCGCGTAGAGCGCCTGGGCGGTGGCGACGTACACGCTTCCGCCGTGCGCGCCTAGAAGCCACGCGCGCGGCTCGGCGCTGCACCAGGTTCGCAGTATTTCGCCCGTGCGCGCATCGAGCCTGAGGAGCAGGCGCGAGTCGCGCGGCGCCGCGATCACGGCGCCCGCGCCCGCCAGCATCGGGCTCTCGACCCACATCGACGGACGCAGCGCCGGCATGCGCGCCCCGAACTGCACGGGCACGGGGAGCATCTCGTACGCGACCAGCCACCGCAGGCACCCGTCGCTCCGTCGCAGCGCCGCGACCGTTCCCATCTGCGTCGCCACGAAGAGCTGGTCGCCGGCGGCGGCGAGCATCATGCCGTAGGGCTCGGTCGGCATCTCGCCGAACATCGTGGTGCCGAGCTGGCTTCCGCACAGAAGGCGCCGCCAGAGGACGTTCCCGGTATGGACGTCGACGGCCGCGGCGTACACGTTGATGAAGCCTTCCTTCACCCAGCCCGCCAGGTACAGCACATCGCCGCGCACGACCGGCGTGCCCACGATGCTCAGGTGCTCCAGCCCCGGCGCCAGGTCCGAGCGCCACGCGAGCGTCTTGCCGCGCCGCGAGAAGACGCACAGGCTCCGGTACGGGATCGGCTCGGTGATCGAGAAGGTGTGGAACTCGGTCGGCTCCTCGACGCGCACGACGAACGACCCGATGACGTGCTCCTCGGTCACGACCACGCTCTGCACGGCCTGCTCGACGTGCTCGAAGCGCTCGAGGCGCGCCCTGAGCGGGCTCGGGTACGAGTCGGCGAGCTTGCCGGTCGCGCAGTCGAAGCAGTACACGCCGCCGACGCCGTCGGACACGTACGCGATGCCGTCACGCGCCACCGCGAACCGGCGGCAGGGCTGGACCGCCCCGACGAACATCCCCGTTTCCTCGCGGCCCCAGAGCCGCAGCGTCCGCCACTTGACGGCGCCGCGCGTGAAGGGCGCGCGCGGAACCGCCGCGCCGACCGCGTCGAACAG
>JBFZCA010000396.1:0-4805 GCA_041308205.1 Planctomycetota bacterium
ACCAGGTCAATTGACCTGGTACACTAAGGATATGAAGACGCTCAAGATCTCCGAATTCAAGGCCTCGTGCATCCGCGTGCTCAAGACCGTGGCGCGCACCGCCGAGCCCGTGCTCGTGACCCGCCGGGGGAAGCCCCTCGCCAGGGTCCTCCCCGTCCGCGAGGAACGCCCTCGCGCCCGGGTGCTCGGCGGGCTCAAAGGCGCCATCGAGATCCGGGGCGACATCATCGGCTCCGACTTCGACGACGACTGGGAAGGCGGCCGATGAAGCTGCTTCTGGACACGCACGTGTGGATCTGGTCCCAGGAAACGCCGGATGCGCTCGGCCCGCGGACGCGCGCCGCGCTGCGCAGCGCCGCCAGCGATCTCCACGTCTCGTCGATCTCCACCGTCGAGATCGCACGGCTCATCGCGCTCGATCGGCTGCGGTTCGCGATGGATCTCGGGGCCTGGGTGGATGAGTCGCTGCGCCTGCTCGGCGCGCGCACGGTCCCGATCACCCACGAGATCGCGATCGAAGCGTATCGCCTGCCCGAGCCGTTTCACCGCGATCCGGCCGATCGGCTGCTTGTCGCCGCCGCGCGCCTCCTCGGCCTGCGGCTCGTCACGGCCGATGCCGCGATTCTCAGGTACCGGCGCGTCCAGACAACCGATGCGCGCAAGTGAGGGCCATTCCCGCCTCCCGCGCGGCGGGCGGCTTGCCGGCCGGCCCGGCGCGCGCTACAGTCGCTCGGCGGCGGCGCGACCGTCCCGCGCCCCAGGAGATGTTCATGGAACTGCCGCCTCTTGACCGCTTCCTCGCCCACGACGAGAGCTTGCGCGCCGCCTGCGCCGGTATCGAACAGCAGAACGGATTCCACACCGCCGCGAACGCGGAGATTCCGCTCCCCGAGACCAACTGCCTGCTTCGCGTCCGCGCCGCGCCCGAGGAGACGGCGGCGCTCGTCGCGCTCGCGTCCCAGCGCGGCCTTGCCGTCGTCGCGGATCCCGAGATCAGGCCCGCGGATCTTCCCGCCGCGCTCGCGCGCGCCGGGTTCGTTTCCCGGGGCAGGACGGTCCTGGCGGTCTTCAACCCCGCGGCGCTCGTCGATCCGCCGGGCGCCCCGACGCGCTTCACGCCCGTCGGGCCGAGCGAGCTTGCACGGTTCACCGAGCACGCCGCGCGGGGCGCGCCGAGCGACGCCGCCAGGCGGCTCTGGTTCTTCCGGCTCCGCAACATCCTCTTCTCCGCCTACATGACGCAGGATGGCCGCGCCGCGCAGGGCGCGTTCTGCATCTTCCACGCGGGCGGCATGGCCCGTGTCCTCGGCCCGTTCCCGCAGGGGACGGGCGCCGACTTCGCGCTCGCGTGCAGCCTGGTCAGGAAGGCGTGGGAGCGCGCGCGGGAGAAGGGCGCCGAGCTCATGTACGCCTTCGCCGGCGCCGACGAGACCGCGTGCTTCCGGTCGCTCGGGTTCACGCTCGAGGAGCGCGTGTGGCTCGAGACCTTCGCGAGGTGACCCCGTGGGCAAGACGCTGCTCGGCACTCTGGTCGTGATCGCCGCGTTCATGGCGACGTATTACGTCCTTCAACGGAAGCGCGAGCGGAGGCGCGACGGGAAATCCGCGCCCCCGGCGTGCGACGGCGCGTGCGAGTGCTGCCGCGACGCCGGCGACTGCCCGAGTGCGGGGGAAGGCCCGCCGCAGCCGACAAAGGGCCAGTGACTCCGGGTCTGCCTGCGCTCCCGCGCGGCCCCTTTTTTTTCGCCGCATCTTCTGCCACAATATGCGAACGTCCGTCGGCATACACGACCGGGATTGGTTCGTTCAGAAAGGAGGCATTCCCATGTCGCAGCGGCCCCTCAACGTCGGTCTCATCGGCGGCGGCGGCGGCGCGTTCATCGTCCAGCCGCACCAGAAGGCCATCCATTTCGACGGCACGCGGCGCATCACCTGCGCGGCGCTCCACCCCGACCCGAAGGTCGCGCTCAAGGAGGCGGAGAACTGGCCGTATCCCCTGAAGGGATATCCCAGCTACGACGAGATGATCCAGGATCAGGCCAAGAAACCGAAGGGCGAGCGCGTGGACTACGTCGTCGTCGTGACGCCCAACCACGTCCACTTCGACCCGGCCTACAAGTGCGTCATGGCGGGGATTCCGGTCTTCTGCGAGAAGCCGCTCACGCTGACCCTGGGGGAATCCGACAAGCTCGTCGCCGCCGTGAAGGAGAAGAAGGTCCCCTTCGGCGTCGCGCACACGTACCTCGGGCACTGGACGAGCTGGTTCTCGCGCTACATCGTGCAGAGCGGTTTGCTCGGCGACATCAGGTGGGTCGATTCGTGCTATATCCAGGGCTGGCTCGCCTCGCGCACCGAGGACATGGGCGTCATGCAGGCCGAGTGGCGCGTCGATCCCAAGCGCGCGGGCATAAGCTGCTGCGGCGGGGACATCGGCACGCACGCCCTGATGCAGCTCAGGTTCGTGACGGGCCTCGAGGTCACCGAGCTTGCCGCGCACCTCGAGACCTTCGTCAAGGGGCGCATGCTCGATGACCACTTCACGGTCTACGTGAAGCTCGCCAACGGCGGCCGCGGCCTCGTGCGCGCGAGCCAGATCTGCATCGGCCACAAGAACGACCTCTCGATCGAGGTCAACGGCACGAAGGGCTCGCTCATCTGGCGCCAGGAGGAGCCCGAGAAGGTCGTCATCCTCCTCCCGAACCAGCCCGACCGCGTCTACTGGCGCGCGGCCGTGGCCAAGAACGACGGGTTCCTGGGCGACGTACCCGACTGGCTGCTCAAGGAGCCGACCGTTCCGAGCGGCCACCCCGAGGCGTTCCACGACGCCTACGCGCGGCTCCACCGCTCGTTCGAGGCCGATGTGCGCGCCTACAACGACGGGAAACCGTTCTCCTGCGATGGCTCCAAGTACGCCAACGTCATGGACGGCAGAATCGGCATCGCGTTCGTCACCGCGGCGGTCGAGAGCTCGACGCGCGGCAACGCCTGGGTGCCGGTGAAGTAACCGCTCGGTTCCGGGGACAGTCACCGATTTCCCTGCGGGAAATCGGTGACTGTCCCCGGATTCGGTCTGAGCCCTCGGGGCCTCACCGACTGTCAAGGCCCTCTGACAAACTCCGGGCTGCGCGTGTCAGGGTCCGCGTGCAGCCCCGGACACGCCCCATCGTAACCAACGCTTCCATATCGGTTTAGGACATGTCGAGCCGAGGGGCGGCAATCCCGCCGCGCCTGTGGAACGGCGTTTGCTTGCCTGATGGGCAGACCGTTCGTTCGGTTGTTTGAAACTTGTCAGGTCTGTCACCGGGCGTCATGATGCCCTCAGTCGCAAAGGAGTGCTCGCCATGAGACACAAGCTTCCCTGGTCCTGTCTGCTCCTCGCCGCCGCGCTCGCCTGCCTGCCGGCCGGCGATGCCGCGGCGCAAGCCGAGTTCATCCGCGGCGATGCCAACGCCGATGGCTCGATCTCGATCGCCGACGCCGCCTACTTGGGAGCCTATCTCTTCGCAGGCGGACCGATACCCCCCTGCCTGTGCGCCGCCGATGCCAACGTTGATGGGGTGCTCGATATCGCCGATGAGGTCATGATCCTCTCGCATGCGTCTCTCGTCCCCGGAACCCTCACGATTCCGACCGTCGAGGAAGTCCCCGCCGTCTGCTCGGACTATCTGAGCTGTGCGGAGCCGCTCGTCGCGCCGCCCTCCGTCGACACGGGCGCGGCGCTGTACCTCGACGATGCGTACGGCGGCGGCGCCGAAGTGGCCGTGCCGCTTCGCGTCGCGGGCGTCTCGGGCGAGCTGCGCGCCTGGCGCTGCGCCGTCCACTATGCGCCCGACATGCTCGAGTTCGTCCGTGTCGACTGGGTCAAGATCGCGAAGACGAACCGAATTTCGCTCTGGCCGAGGCGGACGCTTCGGGCTCTCTCTTCATCGCCGCATACTACAGCCTGCTAGATCTGCCCACAGCTTGGGTCACGGTCGCGGGCGGCACGAAGATCGCCGATGTGGTCTTCCGCCCCGTTGGGACGCCCGCCGGCGTGACGCCGCTCGTCTTCGATCAGGGCTACGGCAGGGCGGAGCTCGTCCTCGATCCGGGGGAGCCCGCGGTCTTCTCCGCGGCCTTCGGCGCCTCGGTCATCTTCGACGCGGAGGCGCCGCCCGCGCCGGCCGACCTCGCGGCGCAGGTTTCGGGCGCCGAGGCGCGCTTGTCGTGGACGAACACGGGGGCGGCGGATGCGATCATCGTCGAGCGCGACGACCTCATCGATCCGTCGATGCCGGGCGTGATCGCGACGTTGCCGGGCACGGCGACGAGCTACGTGGACTCGCCGCCCGCGGGCCCGCACGGCTACCGCGTGCGCGCCAAAATGGGAACGAAGATCTCGACCGGTCCCTTCGTCTCCGCCCCCGTCTGGACGCTGCCGGCGCCCGACTCGTTCACCGCCACGCCGACGAGCCCCTATGTCGCCGCCCTGACGTGGGTCGACAAGGCGCAGTACACGGGCCTGGAGCTCTTCCGCGACGGCGTCAAGATCGCCGATCTGCCCGCCGGCGCGCAGTCGTACACCGACGACACGCGCGAGGGGCCGGTATCGGTGTACCACCTGCGCGCGCTCTCGGGAGCCGGCCGGAGCGCCCGTGTCGCCGCGCTCCTGAGCGTCTCGGGCGGAACCGCCGGCGAATTCGGCGAGGACGGCGTCGAGAACCTCGCGGTCGGCTTCGCGAACGCGGACGGCGACGTCGCCCTGTCGTGGGATCCCGCCTCCTCCGCGGAGGGCTCTCAAGTCACGCTCGGGCTGGAGGTCCTGG
>JBFZCA010000397.1:0-16731 GCA_041308205.1 Planctomycetota bacterium
CCGCCGAACACGGTAGTGGCGTGCGTGGTGTCGTCCACGGTCGGCCAGGTCATCCGCAAGGTGGACATGGGCACGACGGTCGCACGCGGGCGGACCACCGAGTTCTCCAGGGTGATCTTCTGGACAAGTGCGCCGAACGTCTGGGGCAGCATGTAGCCGCCTTCAGCGCCGATCGCCGTGGTCATGCCGTCGCCAGCCGCGAGGCAGGCCCGGTGCCACTTGACCAGTCGGTCGGACAGGCCGTTCTTTGCCCCATAAACGTCCACGCAAAACTCGCCGAGCGCCCTTCGGATGGCCTTCGGGTCTTCGGCGGCGGCCGGGCTGGCGAATCCGCCAAGCGGATGATCGGCTAGGTTGTCGCGGATGAAATCGACCCGCACGTTACCGTTAGACGTGGTGGTTTTGTTCGACTCGGCATAGGTCTGCCGGCCGTTAGTTTTGCTGATTTCGGCCCGCTTGGCGGCCAGTTCCTCGGCCGTTTTTACCTGGGCCTGGATACGCTCAATCTTGGCCGTGTTGCTGTCCCACTCAGCCTTCTCCTGCTCGGTGAAGTCCCGGCCGTCGTCGCAGATGGCCTGGTGGAGGGCTTCCTGGCGGTCAAGCAGCGTGCCAAGCTCCTGGTGCAATTTCTCTGTGCTGCCCATTTCGCTTCTCCTGTTGTGGTGCCGGGCAGCACATGCGTAAAAAAGAGTACGGACGCACCGCGCTGGCACCGCTCTAAAAAGAACGATCCCAAGTGCGGCACATCCGTACTGGACTAGATGTGTCCTACACTGTCAGCCATGCCGTGGTGAAGGTACTGGACTCATTCACTCCGGGCATGGCCCTGTTTCAGTTTCCTAATTCAAATATACCACATATGGCGTACCGTGTCAACTGCGCCGCTAAGCGAAAGCCCGGGTTATCTTGTTGTACTGGTCAACAACCTCGGTTTCCCCAAGGGCCGCGAGCAGGTGGCAAAGCAGATCGTCGGCCAAGGCATGGTCGTCGCCAAGATCGTCAACCCCCCAGCGGTGAATGTTGTGGAACAGGTGCCTTACCCCGTCTGCCGTGTGGGTATCAGCCGTCAGCGCGGCGTTAAACCCGGCATACCACCTGTTATCCTCGCCGCTGTACGCCTCGTATGGGGCGGAATCTTTCCCCAGCCCATCGCCCCAAGCCTTCCTGCCCTCGGAAAACTCCTTGCTTGCGACCATATTGGGGATGCCGTCGTCAAAGATAAAGTACATCATGCCGCTGCGGGAGTAGTATTTCATCTGACACCGCCTGTCCTTTCTTGGTTAATGTGCTCACTTTGAGCACATTATTCCAGCCGCCCGCGGAGCAACCGCCGAAGCTCCTTGCCGGACCACACAGCGTCCGGGCCCGTGGCCCTGCCCACGTGCAGTCCGTTCCGGGTCAGGAACCGGGCGACAAAGCCCCGAAGCCGGTCCGGGTGCATCCCGAACATCGCCGCGGGGGCCTTGCTCGACAGCCCCAGAACATAGGCGAGCATGGCCTCGCCGTCGAAGACCAGCCGATCCCCGCGGTGGAACAGGCCGTCCGGGTTGGCCGCCGGGTCATCCACCACGTCAGCAGCCGCCAGAAGGGCAAGCCGGGCGTGCGGGAAGTTGTGCTCGTTGTCCGGGTCCGGGCTCACGAACCGGCCGCCCTTGTCCTTGTGGTCGGCCATAAACGCACTTTCCGCGTCGCGGTCTCCGTCGAAGGCGATGGATACGCCAAAGCTGGCTGGATCTTCGTTCGCCCGGTCCATGATGTAGCCGGCCAGGTCGCCGTCTGGCGTCTTGTGGGCCGACTGGTACATGTGCAGGTCGGCGCGTACCACGTCGTCGTCCAGGGAGGCGTCGCGGAATCGGCCCAGCGCCTTACCTAGCCCGTCGCCGCTCAGGCTCG
Source organism: Planctomycetota bacterium (assembly GCA_041308205.1). Classification (GTDB taxonomy): domain Bacteria; phylum Planctomycetota; class UBA8108; order UBA8890; family UBA8898; genus UBA8898. Next base: position 1,894 of record JBFZCA010000397.1, read on the forward strand.
GATGGGTGAACCGACTCTTGGTGCCCGGCTCGGCCGTGGCGATGGCAAGTGCTACTTCGGTCAGGAACGTTTTATCAATCCACATGTCGTGGCCGAGTGCCTCACCGCGGGTGATGACCGCCGCCCCATAGATGATCCCCGCCTTATACATGCCGCCCTTGGGGTCCACCCGCTGGTCAGCGGCAAGCGCCGCGGACAGCCCGCGTGCGATGGGTGCCCGGAGCAGGGTCGGCGCGGTTGCCAGCCGGTCCGGCGGTGACTCTTCGCCCAGTTCGTCTTCGATATCTTCTGTGAACGGCATCAGTTGGCCTCCAGTGCTCGGGTTATCAGGTCTTCGGCGGCCGTCGCCGCTCGCTTGTCAACGTCGAAGTCGAAGTCCGGCAGCGCCGCCCGGCTCTCGGCACAGTGCCTCCGCGCGTAGTCCAAACCTATCCGATCGGGGTCCACAAATCGGCCGGTGAGCATCCCCACACCGCGCAGCGGCTCGGATAGCTCGTTGGCGATGGTCAGCACATGCCCGTCATAGAACGATTCCGCCCACTCCCCGAACCGATCGGCCTTGCCCTTATCCCGCCACCGGCTGGCCGCACGCCGGACCTGGTTTCGCTCTTGGCTCAGTGCCCGGCCGATGGTGCCCGCGATGATCGGCGCGAACGCAAGCCTGATCCGATCCGAGCACGCCTTGGTTTCCAGGCTGGCCGCCACCTCGGATAGCGTACCGTCGAGGATCAGGGCCGCGGCCACCTGATTCCGCAGCTCGTTGCCGCTGTCCGCTGGTTCCTCTTGGTCGTCCGGCGTCGGCTCGTCGCCACCCGGCGGTGCCACCACGACCGGCGGTGGTTTCGGCGGGTTCAGCAAGCTGTCGAGCGTTTGCATACCATTCCCCACGACCCGTACGTCGCCGTCCGGGCCGATCCCATCCATGTCCTCCAGCCCGCGGATCTCGTTGATGTGCAGCACGCCCATCTTGTTCATCGCCGTGTAGAACGCCTGCCGGGCCGCGCTGTCGCCCCGAAGCAATGACGCGAAGTTGTGCTTGATGTACAGGTCAAGCTCGCGCTCGCCGAACAGCTTACGCCGACACTCTTGCTCCCACCGTATGGCCCACGGCAGCAGCGTGTCGGTAACGTAGTCCATGTTCAGCATTTCGAGCGTGGACCACCCCTGCGCACGCAGGAAGTGCCCGATCTTGTTCGGCGGACACCGAAACCATCGGGCCAGATCCTCGACGGTGAACTCCGTCGTCTCGATCAGTTGCGACTCTTCGGCGTTGACCCCGATGTTCGAGACATCCATCCCCTCGTCGAGAACTGGCGTTTGCGAGTTTCCGGCCCCGCCGTACACGCCCTTCCATGACTCCCGCAGGTTCATTCGCGCCTTGTCGCTCATCTTCCCCGGGTGCTTCAGCGCCATCCGATGCAAGCCGCCCGACGCGAACACAGACCCGCTGTGCTTCTGCACGGCCAATGCCCGGCCGATAGACTCGCAGCCGATCGCGGCTACCGAATAGCCGGTAAGCCCATCGCCCAGCCCGCGAACGTGCAGAACGTCGCGGTACGGCAGGTCAACCGATTGCCCCTTCTCGCTGGTGACGTGCAGCCACAGCGTGTTGTCCTCCGCACGCCGCAGGTCGGCACGGCTCGGGTGAATCAGCCACAGGTTGACCGGCAGCCCGCGCCGGTCGCGTTCGATTTCCGCCCACCCGCTGCCCCAGCCCATAGCCCACGCCTGCATCGTCTCGCGCCAGGTCATGGCTACCATCTCGGGGCACGGCGCCACGTTCAAAAGCCGGCTCACCGGATGGCCGTCCTGAACCTCTCTCTTGTCGCCAACCTTTTTGCCCACGACAATCGGCAGCTTGGCCACGTCCTCGCTGATGTTTCGGATGCAGGCGTAGTACGCCGACAGGCCCAGCGCAGTTGACGGGTTGACCGCCTCGCCGGACGATGCCAGCGGCCAGCCGAAGAATCCCCAGCCGCCGCTCGCGTTGCCAACGGAGGCCGACAGTTTACGGACGCCCAGTAGTGTCTCTAGGAGCATTTCCCCGCGCCTCCGCTATGGCGCCACCGATCGTCAAAAGAAGCAACACACAGCCGACAAAGATCATCGCCGCCGGCACGGACAGCATGGCCACCCCCGCACCGGCAAGCCCGACACCCAACACCCAGCCGATATCGCGCCCGAAGTTTCTCATAATGGATCATGCTTTATGCTTGTGTACCAATTGGCGCACCGTGGCGCACTCGGATACGCATACCCTTCAATGTCTTTGGTCGTCTTTGGTCGTCTTTGGTCATTGCGTCGGCTCGGTTCTCCAGGTCCGCCACCCGATCCCCCAACGCCTTCAGCCAATCCAATATCCACTCATCTTGCATCTGGGCGTGCGCGCGGGCTATCGCGCACACGAGCTTTTCAGTGTCCGCCTCCGTCCACTTTCTCGCCTTCGCCATCGCCATCGCCTGTCTCCTGTCTCCTGTCATACAAACACCAGCCCATGCTCATCGTACGAACTGCTGATATCAGGATTCGCCGTCGCCCGACCGATGGCCATGATGAGCGCGACCATGCCGTCTATCCGCTCGGTGGAAACCTTCTTCGACGGCTTGATGTTGTCAGCGGCGTCGTGCTCGACGGCTAAATTGTCGCACATCCACCGCAACATCGGGTTCCCCCCGTGGCGAATCTGCCCGCCAAGAATAAACATCTCTAGCGCTTTCGTGGGTGCAGACATGCTGGCGTACCCCTGGCCAAACGGAACAATGTCGAACCCATCGCCCGCAAGCTGGCCCATCAGTTGCGTCGCGTTCCACCTGTCAACGGCGATATCCCGGATGTTGAACCGCTCGCCCAGCGCCTTGATGTCGCGGCGGATAACGTCATAGTCCACCGCCTCGCCCGGGGTCAGCGTAACCAGCCCATCCTTAGCCCAAACCCGATACGAAACCCGGTCGCGCGCCTCCCGCGCCTCGCAATTCGCCTCGGGAACCCAAAAAAACGAGAGCACATCGTAGTTCGTAGTCGTCGTTTCGGCGTCCGGGAACACCAAAACGAACGCCGAAACGTCCCGCGTAGACGACAAATCGAGCCCGCCAAAGCATGGTTTGCCCTCTAAATCGGCCGGATTTGTCGTCCCGACGCACGCATCCCACGCCTCCATCGGCAAGAATCGGTCTGCCTGCTGTGTCCACTGGTTCAATCTGTACCGCCGGAAGCTGTTTTCCTTGGCCGGCGAGCGTCGTGCCTCCTCCAGTTCGTTGGCTATGTCCTCTGACTTGACCGTCAGCCCGAGCGATGGGTTGGCTTTCGCCCATGTTTGCGGGTCCGTCCAGTCGTCGTCGGCCGTCGCCTCGCGGATGAACGGAAAGAACGACGTGTCCGGTACCGTGCCGGTCAGAACGCCTTGTGCGTAGTCGTACTGCTCACGACAGATGGATTCGCGGTCGAAGCCCGCCGTTGTGAACGACAGTTGCAGCGGCTGGCGTCGCACGGCCCCGGCGTACCGCAGTGTGTCCCACAACTTGCGTGTCGGCTGGGCGTGCAATTCGTCGAACAACACCGCGCTGGCGTTCAAGCCCTCGTTGCGGTGAGCGTCCGCGCTAATCGCACGGTAATATGAGTTCGTTTTCGGGTGTGCAATGTGCTTCGTCGAGTCCCGAACGATCAGGATTGCGGACAATTTTTTCGATGCCCGGACCATATTGGCCGACTCGTTGAAGATAATCGACGCCTGCAATCGGTCGCTTGCCGCACCGTACACCTCCGCGCCTTGCTCGCCGTCCGCCACGAGCAGGTACAGGGCAAGCCCGCTCCCGAACGTGCTCTTAAAGTTCTTCTTCGCTGTGCTCAGGTAGCCCAACCGAAACCGCCGCGTACCGTCCGGCCGAACCCAGCCGAACAGAGGGACGACGATATCATGCCACTGCCAATCGAACAGGGTGAACGGCTTGCCAGCCCATTGGCCCTTCGACAGCCGCAGAAACTTCTCGAAGAAGTCCCGGACGTACTGGGCGCGGGTGACAATAACCGCATCGTCCGGCCCCCTGGTCGTCTCTATCCGGCAACCGTCGAGCACCGCCCGCTCGTCGTTGGGCGTGGCGATCCATTCGGCCCACCCCTCTTCGCGGGCCTTGCGGATCAGCGGATTGAGCGTGTTCTGGGCGGTCATCCGATCGCCATTCTCCCCGTTGGCGGGTCCGGCCAATTCCCGGCACAACCACACTTGGGGCACCGCAGAAGATCGTCCATCCTATCACCCCTGTCTCTTGTTCAGGAAATCGTCAAGCCCATCCGCCTCCGGCTCCGCAGGCGTACCCATCCGGGCCTGCGCTGCGATGGTCAACCCCATCTCCGCAGCCAGCCCCTTCATACACGTTGCCGCCGCGTTCTCAACACGAGGCTCACCAGCATCCCGGCCACCGTACATCCGGTCATACGCGAAGCAGTACGCCCTCATCAGCGCCGGGTCCGCCTTGTGCAACATGCCAATCCGATCAAGCTGAGCACATGCCCATCGCCACGCATCAGCAGCCTTACCCGTCACATCGTCAGGCGGCTCTTTGTCCACGAGGTTTGGACCCATGTGCATGTCCGCAGTGTGCACCATGCGTCGCTTCCCCGGATTGCCCACCAGTAGTTTCAGCCCCGTAGGTATCGGCTTACGCCCGCGCACGCCAGTCCTCCAGCAACCGCCTCATCCACAGCGACTTAGACAGCGCACCCTTGCGCCGCACAAAGTCCACGCCGTTCCCGCTCTCCCCGCCCAGCGCCGTCTGCTCGTACATGCTCCGCACCCGTGCCCAGCCGCGCCAGCCCGCACATCGTTGCTGGCACTGGGGGCAGTAAAGCGACTCAGAAGCGTCCACCGGATGCATCGGCCGGTCACATCTGTCGCAGGTGCTCATCCAAGCCCCCCTGAAAATGTGCTCAAATTGAGCACATTGCTGGAACCGGAAACCGCCCAATTGTGCGAAATTTCCTGCGACGCTTAGCCCACGGTCCTGAGAAAAACCCCCCAGAGATCATCTTGTCGCCTCTTCATAGAACTATGCGAGCAACCGCACGCCGCGCTCCTTATGGGTGTTGCGCACCTCTACGGCACCTCTACGGCACAGTACCGCTCATCTCTTTCCCGCCTCGCCTATCTCTCGGCCGAACCCTCCGTCCTCCGTCGCTGTCTTGCGATCGTGGCAGTGCTTGCAGAGCGATTGCAGGTTGGACGGATCAAGCAGCAGCTCTCGGTTCCCCTTGTGTGGTGCGATGTGGTCAACCACTGAGGCAGCAGTGAGCACGCCCCGCGCCATGCAGCGCACGCACAGCGGATGCCCTGCCAGATGCTGCGCGCGTAGCCTCTGCCATGTGTGGTCGTAGCCACGCCTGCCTGCTGATGGCCTGTGGTCTCTGGCCCTGGGCATGCGCTGCTTGTGTGTCTTGAATCGCACATTAGGCTACCGTTTTTACTGATGGGTATATGCGCAGGTAGCCCCACGCGAGGGCCTCATTGGCCGACTCTGCCACATCCCACAATATCCACCGCAGGTTGGTATTGGCTGCTGCCGATTGCGTTGCGCTCACTGCTACTGTGGCGATCTCGTTATCGTCGCCGCTTACCGTGATGCTGGCTGCCGCAACCTGGAACACGCCGTCTGGCGTGGGGCTGTCCTCTGTGTAGACAGTGAATCGAAGGGTCTTTGCGCTCAGGTCAACGGGCTCGCCATCTGCATCTTCGACCGTGATGGCGAAGGACTTGGCCGCCGCTTGGTACATCTCGAACGTGGAGCCTGTGCCTATGCCGTTTGTTGCTTGGCTGGTTAGCACGAGCGGGCCGAGCGTTAGGGCCGCCCCGGGGATCTGGACGGGCACGAATTGCGTCTTGGCGCCCGTGGCGGTCACCTTCAGCATGGACTGGCCAAGCGTGTCCAGGTCGGCGGCCGCAAAGGTGACGTGGTATGTCCCGCTCCCGATCTCTGAAACGGCGCCCGCGATGGCTGCATATTCGGTGTCGCCCGGCTTGACGATCTCTGCCGTTGGCGTCGCGCCTGTCACTGCGGAGCCATCCGTCGATGATACCAGGTTCACTGGCAGAATCCGGCGCGCCTCTGTGGACTCGTTATGCCTGAACTCGTATCCCATGTCCGTATACCTCGGGGTGCACGTGCAATCGAACAGGCCATGCTCCGGCTGGTACGCGCCGATGCTTACGTTATCCTCGGTGCCGGCGCCGAAGGCTGGCGACGTGCGATAGATCGTGTAGTCGTTGGCGTCCTGGTCCGCGAACAGCGGGTCCGTAGTTACCGTGCCGAACAGGTCTGCCGGGAAGTTTGTCCTGTCAGACGTGTTGCCGTAGTACAGGTTGCAGATGCCGGTTGCCATAAGCGTGGCCGCGCTCGCCTGGACCCCGACCGCGCAGCGGGTGATGATGGTATTCGCCAGGTGGGCGGTCCCGCCGCCGATGTACAGCCCCTTGCCGACGCCCTCTCCGTCTATCGTGCAGTTCTGCACCAGGGCCGAGTAGTTCGCCCGGTCGGCCATGACCGCCCCGTAGTTGGCGGCCGGGATGCCGTACATGACGCATCCGATCAGGTTCGCCAAGTAACCGTAGAATGCGCTGCTCGCGTTGTCGCCGGCCACGCAATCTATCGCCGTGCAGTTGTAGCCAAACTTGTACCCATTCCCCGTCCCGCCCGTCCCGTTGCCGATAGACTCGCAACCGACGAACAAGGTGTTATTTGAACAACTGAACCCGTACTCGCCGCAGGTGTCCACCCGGCAGTTGAGGAACGTCGCCGTCGGGTTCAATGCGAAATCTACCCCGGCTCCCGTCGCCCCGGTGAACCGGAAGTGGCGAATCTCGTACCCAAGGTAGCTGGTGCCCACCCCTCCGGCGACATCTATACACTTTGTCGCACCGCCCGCCTGATCCACGACCACCCGGTAGTCGGACTCGCCCCAGTTGTCCTCGCTGTCGCCCGGCGCGGTCTTGAACCCGATCATCCGTATCCTGGCCTCGGCAGCCGCGGCGGCCTTGATCCGGAGCACGCCGCCAACAGGGTCGTAAGTCTGGCCCGCCTGGACGTGGATGTCCTCGCCGGACGCGACCACATCCAGCGCCGCCTGGATTCCGAAGAATGGCCCCACGTTTTCCGAACCTGGCACGAAGTCCATGCCGATATTGATCGTGTCGTCGCCGCGCCGGATCTCGTAAACGCTGGTCGCGTCCGGGGCGGTGTCAAAATCGTCGTCGATTTTCAGCGAGGCCCGCTTTGTTGATGCGACGTATTCGCCAATCTTCTTTTGCGCAACAGAGCCGGTGCCCGAGGTGATGGCCACGATCCAATGGTTACATTCGTTGTTAGTGAACGCGCAGTCCGCCTGGAGCGTGATGTAGGCTGGGGTCACGCCGTCTTTCTTCGCCCCGCCCTGGGCGGTCCCGCCGGTGTGCGTGGGGTGTAACTGGTTGGATACGTAGTAGGTCGGCACATTTTGAGTATACCACATATGGCGTGCTTTGTCTACGCCGGTGCGCCAAATGTGGTGCCCCAGGTAATGTGCTCAAATTGAGCACATTCTTCGGCGTGGCGTGATCCGAGCCGTCGAGCTGGGCGGATCGGTGCGATATTCCGTCGATGAGTTGCGGCGCGTGGCCAACGGCGACCCCCAGCTCCCCCAGCTCCCCCAGAGAGCCCCCCGGACCCCGGCCAAAGAGGGGGAATGCCATATGTAAACCCCCCAGGGGCTGACTGGATCATCGGGCGGACCCTACCCCGCGGTCCGGGCGGGGGTCAGTCAGCCGCGGCTCAGTGAGATCCTCGCGGGCAAGCGGACGATCACGGTCGTCACCGCCGACCGGCTCCTGGCCGCCCTCGGGCTGGGGGTGTACTGACCATGCCCATCGTCGGTATCACCCCAAAAGCCCCGCCAATCGTGGGGTGAACTACGGATCACACCCGTAAGGTCACTGGTTCGAGTCCAGTAACGCCCATCCTTATCTGACAAGGGTTTGCGGCGTTTTTAGAGGCGGGTTTTCTACGCACCATGGCGCACGATTTACGGGCCATGCCGCCTTGGCACTTGCCCGGATAGGTCAAGGATTCTACACTTTTCCCGTGAACACCCGCACACCCCAACTCAAGCGGCACCGGGCAAGCGGCCTGTACGTCATCCACTGGGGCGGCCACGACTACTACCTCGGCCGAGACCACGCCGAAGCCCAAGAGCGGTACCGGCAGCAGTTGGAAGCCTGGATGGAGTGGCGGTCGGCCAAGGCCCGGGCCGACGCCGAACGCCCACGCCGATCTTCCGCACGCCGCAAGACGCTGTTCGTGCTCGACCTCGTGGAGCAGTTCCTCGAAGCCAAGGCCGCCCGTGGCAGGGACGGGCACTACCGCAACCACCTTCGGCGATTCACCTGGGCGTTCGCCAAGCTCCGGGCCGACGATATCCGCGCCGCCGACGTGGAGGCCCTGAAGAGCGATATGCTGGCCGGCGGGTTCCACCCAAAGACGGTCAACCACGACGTGTCGGCCATCAAGACGCTGTACAGGTGGGCGGAGAGGATGGAATTGGTCCGGCCGACGAACGTAAGGCTTGCCGAGGGCGAGCCCCTGCCCGCGGTGCCTGACCGTGCCCTCTCGCTCTGCCAGGTGTGGGCCATGTTCGAGCAGGCGGGCGACAAGCTGGCCCCCTGGCTGCGGACACAGTACCTCACCCTCTGCCGGCCGTCCGAGATGGTTCGCGTGGCCAACCGGCAGGGCCAATGGCGGTTCCCCTGGTTGTTTGAGTGTACGCACAAGGCGACGTGGAAAACATCGGAGCTTCGGCGGATCGTGTTCAGCCCGCAAGCGTTGCAGGCGCTGGAGGGGGTTGGCCCGCACTGGACGCGGATTGATTCCTACTATCGCGCCACGCAGCGAGCCGGGATTGTCGGCGGACCTCATCCGTTGCGGCACTCCGCAGCGACACATCTTCAGATGCTGGGGGTGCCCCGAGGAGAAATAGACCAGGTGCTCGGCCATCTACCCGCGCGCGTGTCGCGGACCTACACCCCCCAAGACTGGCGGCGTCTCTGCGGGATAGCGGCCCGACTGCCCGTATGAGGCGGTTAGTCATGTGGCTATCCCTGCGAATAGACCAAGCTCCTCGGCCTCCGGCTTAAGGCAGTGCGGCGAGAACCACAGCCGCTCGTTATGCCTGTTTTCGGAGTTGTCCGTGGGGCCGGATGCCTGGCCGTAGCTGCGACCTGCCGACCATTTCAGGACGCGCCATGTGTCGGGCATCTGTGCGACGTGTTCAGACTCATACCCGGCCAGGACGATCCGCAGCCGGGGATCGTCTCCGTTCGCCAGGCACCACTCCCGGACGGCCCCGCTGATCTGCCCGTGCTCGCCGTCGGTGTTGTAGACCTCTCCCCGGACATCCGTGTCATACGGCGGGTCGAGGAACACGCCGACCGTCTCGCCGTGGGCCATCACCCCGCGTGTGACCACCCGCCTCCAATCCCCGCAGCAGACACGGACGCGCCGCAGCCGGTCTGCCAGCGATTGGAAGTAGGCGATCAATCGCGCCGGGTCAGTTTCGCGCCCGGGCTTATCAAGCCCACGGTTGCCCAGGTGCGGGAGTCTCCGGTTCACGCCCCGGCCCGCGTCGCCCAGGTGCGGGAGTTTGCGGTTCACGCCCTGGCCCGCGTTGCCGTCAGACCGGCGGCAGACTCGCCCGTCCGGGCCCCGAATCCACGGCCCCGCATTCAACGCACACCAGCCGCTGCCGATCCACGAGCAGATCCCCCACACCCACCAGCCTGCGACTTTCGCGTCATAGAACTCGGGATCGGCCTCCATGCGGGCGATCCGGTCCTGCCCCTCGTTGACCAGCCACAGGTGGCGGGCCATCAGGTCCGTCTCGTTCACCGGCCAGTCGGCGTACCGGGCCACCTCCTCCGGGACGGCTTGCAGTGCCCGCCAGAAGTTGGCCAGGTAGGCGTCCTTATCGTTGACCGTTTCGGTGTGGCCCGTGTGCTCGGCCGGCCGCCCGAGCAGGATGGCCAGCGATCCGGCGAACGGCTCGATGTAGTTGTACACGTCACCCAGCGCCGCCCAGACCTCGGCCGCCACCCGCCGCTTGCCGCCGAACCAGGGGAACGGGGCCGTGGGCGGCCCGTCGTCGGCCTGCCAGGTGGGGGTCAATCTGCGTTCATCGGCGTTCATCGGCGGTTACATGTTCCTCTCAGATTTCCGGCCGGCACGATCACCAGATCGCCCCCCACCAATACCCCGTGGTTGCGCGGGCCTGGGCCGCGGCCAACGACCACGACAGTGCCGACCCGTCCGTGGTACGTCGCAACGCCGCGCTTCGACGCGCGATACCAGACCTGGACGTGCTGCCCTATTCGCGGGCTGCGGATCATCCCGGCGCCTCCCGCACCCGAAGGTGCTCAGCCAAGGCGGTTACACGTCCCTCCAGCCCGGCGAGCAGGCCCTGGTCGGCGATCGCCGCCTGGATGCGGCGTCGGCTCATATCCAGGTACTCGGCGTTGAGGTCGATTCCGATGTAGCGTTGGCCAAGCTTGGCGCAGACCATGCCGGTCGTCCCCGCCCCGTTGAACGGGTCGAGCACGACGCACGGCACCGCCCGCTCTACAGGACACTTACAGATGGGCCGCCAGCCGATGGTCTTTGTCGGGTTGGCATTCAGCCAATTCTGATAGGCTTGCCCAACCTTGCGATGTACGCCAGCGGTGCCGTTCCCATATCTGTCCAAACTGCTCTCGCCAACTTTCGGCGGAGCAGACCTGTTCACCACCCGCCCCCACGGTGCCCCGCACTCCGGGCAGCAGCCCCGCTCGGACGTGCCCGCCTTGATGCACCGCTCAGGCAACTCCGGCGGGAAGGTGGCAAAGTGGGCCTCGGAAAATGGCCGGGGGGTCATCGTCCATACGGTGCGGGAATTGCGAAAGTTGTAGACCTTGCAGTCCATCCCGGCGTCGTTCTGCTCGTAACGATTGGTTGACCCGCCGCGCATCTGGCCGGCATAGGTTGCGGGTTCCTTCACCGCCTCCGCGTCGTAGTAGTATTTCGCCCGCTTGGTCAGCAGGAAGATGTACTCGTGCGATTTCGTCGGCCGGTCGGTCACGCTCTCGGGCATCGGGTTCGGCTTGTGCCAGATGATATCGCTCCGCAGATACCAGCCGTCGGCCTGGAGGGCGAACGCCAGCCGCCAGGGTACGCCCACGAGGTCTTTGGGCTTGAGGCTTTCCCCTGTTTTCGTTGGCATACCCGAAAGACGACAGGCCGTGTCCTGCTTTCCATGCCCCCCGCTATTGGCCGAGCCAGTGTATCTATCCCCCATGTTCAGCCAAAGTGTGCCGTCGTTCCGCAGGACGCGCCGGACCTCGCGGAACACCTCGGCCATCTTGGCGACATACTCTTCGGGGGTCCGCTCCAGGCCGTATTGACCTTCGACGCCGTAGCACCGCAGGCCCCAGTACGGCGGGGACGTGATGCAGCACTGGACCGACCCGCTCGGCAGTTCCCGCAGCACGGCCAGGCAGTCGCCGCGGTACAGGCGAATCCGCCCGTCGTCGGTCTGCCAGGTGGGGGCGATCTTTCGGGGCGGGCTGCTCATCTCGTTGCCTGGATCTCCGGCATGGTCTCCACTGTGTTGCGGAAACGTAACGCAACTTCGGCCAGGGCCAGCGCCGCCCACTCATCGCCCCTGATGCCGTAGAGCGGTCCGGGGCACTTCTTGCTGCCGATGGCGGAATCCTTCCCCCCGTACAAGTCGATAAGCCGTTGTCGAATCGCCGCATCGTTGGCCCTGGCGGTATGGCAAAGTGCTACCTTGACTTTCAGCCGCGGGATACGGCGTGGTTCGACACGCCCCGAGAAAGAACATGCCTGGACGAACCGCCCTATCACAACGCACGTCTCGAAGACCTCGGCGCCGACGGGCATTCCGTAGCAGGCTACCATTTCGATAGCGACGGGCGCACAAAAGAACCAGTCCAGATCCGCCAGCCGACTAGCGAGTTCGTCGTTGCCAATCTTGCCGTGCTGGATGATGCCATGCGGCCCGAGCACGACATAGGCCGATTCTATTGGCCCAGGATCAATCGCTATTACGGCGTCACTCATCGCTTCCTATCTTTTCGGACTGCCGCCTTGCCGATGGCACGCATCACACGGCGCATGTGCCGGCTTGCGGCGGACTCTGTGTCGAATGGTTCCGGGTAGCGGATTGTCTGGAAAAACGGATCTCCGTGGATGGTAAGACACCAGCAAAAGCCCGCCGCCACGTGGTACACCTGCGTCTCTATCCGTATCATCGCTTCACCTCCCGCACCCGAAGTTTCGTCCTCATTCCACTGGCTCCGTATTGAGGGTATACACCGGCGGCACCAGCCGCGCGGACCTGACCGCTTTCGGCAACTCGCATACCGCGTTTCGCGGGTAGACGCACGACCAGTAGCGCATCGTGTCAATCTGATCTTGCCGCACGCTGGTCAACGTCGGGCACCAGCCCGAGCAGTAGGCCATCAGGTCGCAGAGGTTCGGCCCCAGGCATTGCGTGTAGTTCGCAGGGTGTGGCAGGTCGAACGCATGGCCCAACTCGTGGGCGGTGGCATCGCGGTAGCTGTTGACCGATACGGCCACTCCGTGCTGGGCGTTGCTGAACAGCAGATTGCTAGGGTAATTGGCCAGCCCGCCCCACTCCTGCCCGTTGGCGTCGGTGATCCGGTCGCAGTACAGCACGAGCAGCCGCCCAGTCTGCTCGGCCCATTCCTTCGCCAGCGCCCCAACGGTTGCCACGAACTGCTCGCGCTGCACGGTGGCCAAGTCTGGCCGCTCGGACCAGAACACCGGGGCCACATCGAGGTTGAACGCAGGGGCCAGGATCGTCCGGGCAACCGCAATCTGCCGCTCCACGCCCGCGGCCGTCCACGCGGAGACGCCATCGGCCATCGTCACCATCGGCTGCATCCGAAGCGTTATGTCGCCCGCCGGCGGGGTGGACTGGCAGCCCGCGAGCAGCGGCAGAATCCATGCGCGTCTCATTCCGGGGCCTCGCTATCGCACTTACCCACCACAGCGAAATCCTTATGTCACGTTTCGGGCGTTTCGCGATTTAACGCCGCCGTCGCGGAGGATAGATATATGCCCGCCTTGACTCTTCTGTTCCGTCTGAAGAAGGACAGTAACCTCGCCGTCCTGGTTAACAACCTCAATCCGTCGTGCCCGGATCGTCTCTGGAATCTGCTCTTGTTCGCCGAGCAGGACTTTCCGGCTGGTGCCGATGAGTGCTGCAATCGCGTCGTATAGCGGAGAGAACAATGAACGTCTGCTCAGTTTGCTATTGCTGTTCATCATGGGTTACTCCCATCGCCGCCGTCAGCAGCAGCAGTGCCGTTAAGCCAGTCATCGTAATCTCCGTTTCGCGCTTTGTACTCGATGCCCACCAACTCGCTCCTTGCTTCCGCGATGGCCGTGAGCAGAGACTCCCGGCTCGCGTGGCACCATTCCGTCGGTTCCACGGCCGGCGTGGGGTGCTCGCCGTAGAGAACGCAAGTCTCCTTTGGGTACGTACTACAGACTGTGCCGACCCGCAGTTCCGGCATCTGCAATACCAGCACCCGCGTCCCCGGCCCCATCGTTCCGTCACTCATCGGTTACTCCCACCCTTTCATCGCCTCTAACAGACACCTACACCAGCTATCCGTGTATGCTTCCGCCTCTGCGTCCATGTGCATTTTGATGCGCTTGATGCGATTGAAACACTGATACATGCCCCTCGTCCATTGCACCGGGAATCTTTTGTCTGCTATCCACATCCCCAGTTCAAAGCACTGGTCGTGGTACAGCTTCCTCCATTCTCTGTAGTTCTTCGGCCTCATGCTATCGCCTTCCACGCGCTCTTTGCCGTTCCGTCCGCGCGCCGTACGCCCAGGGCCGTCAGTTGCAGGTTAGCGTGCATCGGCGGCAAGTCGTGCATCTGCATCAGGGTCACGAAATCGACACCCGCAGTTTGCAGGCCAACCAACGCCTCACGATAGCGGCGGAGTTGCTTCCACTCGCCGCACGTCCCGGTAGAGCTGATGCCCAATTCGCTGATACCCACCGGCCCATCGGGCACAAGCTCGCGCAGGCCGGCGTAGTAGTCGCGGCTGGGCGCAGTGCCGAGCGCCCACGGGTAGGTGGTGAAGGTATGCACGTCGCACAAGGCGTACATCCCATGTGCTCGCATTAGCCCATTCCGGTATACGTCGTATTGCTGCGAGACGGTAAGCGGAAGGCCCGGATAGCCCACCCTGATTCGTCCACACGCATAGGACAGCAACTTGAGTAGGGATATTAACTCCTGTTCGTCGATGCACAGGTTCACCTCCGTTGCCAGCCCTAGCAGATCCGGCCTGATTGCCGCAAGCTCGCAGATCCGGGACATGTACGCCGCACGGCAATCCGAGTCGGCAAACGACAGGCCGTGGTAGTCCGCCTTCGTCCGGTCATCCTGCCGGAGCGGCGATAGGTAGAGGTGGAACGGCAGCCCAGCAAGCCGCGCCCCGTTCTGGACCTGCCGGATGAACAGGCCGTCGAACGGCTCGCTCCACTGCTCAGTCAGGACAACGGGTCCGCCCATTTCTCCCGCGAGCTTGAAGTAGGCGGCGATGTCGGCCGGGCCGGAATCTGGGAACCTTGCCGGAGAGTAGTGTGATCCGACAATCATTCTTTACTCCTTCTGTCGTTCGTGATCGTCGCGTTTCCAAAAAGGTCCCTGATCCTCGCGTTTCCAGAAACGTCCCTGATCGTCGCGTTTCCAAAAAGGTCCCTGATCCTCGCGTTTCCAGAAACG
>JBFZCA010000398.1:0-10817 GCA_041308205.1 Planctomycetota bacterium
CGACGTCTACCGGACGCGGCCCGAGGAGGGCTTCGGCTTCTGCCGCCATGTCCAGGGCCGGCCGCCCGCGCCGCTCGGGGGCCCGCCATCGATCGCGGCGCCCGTGCTCGCCGGCGACAAGGGCATCGTGTCCGGCCTGGACGGCACGCTGGCGATCGTCCCGCTCGACGGCCGGGAACCCCCCTGGGTCTTCGCGACGGCGTTCGGGAAGGCCATCACGGCGCCGTGCGCCGTTGCCGACGGGAGAATCTTCTTCGGCTGCGACGACGGGTACCTCTACGTGCTCGCGCCGGGAGGCGCCGCACGGCCGCCCGCGCAGAGCCTCCCGCTGCACGCGATCCGGAGTCCCTCGACGAGCGCCCTCAGGGACGCGCGGCACGACTGGTTCACGAGCTTCGGCGATTTCGCCAACACCAACGTGACGCGCCAGGGAATTCGCCCGCCCTTCGTCATGCGGTGGATCCGGCCGTTCAAGGGCACGGCCAAGCACTTCGCGGCCTTCGGCGAGGACCGCATGTACACGCACACGGCGGAAGGCCAGCTCTTCGCGGTCGAGCAGGAAACCGGCCGCCTGCTCTGGCGCACGTACTCGCCGGGAGTCCACGCGTGCTTCACCTCGCCGCTGTATCACGGCGGCAGGCTCTACATACCCCAGGCGGGCATCGAGCGCGCCTTCCTGCGCTGCGTCGATGCGGCGACGGGCGCGCGCATCTGGGAGGCGCCCTTCACCGGGTCGCCGAGCTGGAACAGGCAGCAGCCGCCCATCATCCACGAGGGAGTCGTCATCTACCTCTTCAGCTCGGGAACTTACGCGCCGAAGCAGTGGCTCTTCGAGCACCAGAGCACGTTCGGATTCCCTCCCGACCAGAAGCCGCTCGTGCGCGCGTGGGATGCGAGCAGCGGCAAGGAGCTGTGGACGCGCGATTTCTCCGCCTACGGGGCGGGCGGCGATGACGCCGGCATGTGCCTCATGGACGGGACGCTCTACTACTCGTGCTACTTCGGCGACAAGAACCCCTCGGGCGTGACCGCGGCGCTCGACCCGGCGACGGGCGACATTCGCTGGGTGACGACGAAGCACGCCCTGCACGCCGGGTGCGCGCTCTCGGGCAAGGACGGCCGCCTGTACCTCGGCGGCTACAATCCGGTCGAGGAGAAGGTCAACCGCGTGTGGTGCCTGGACGCCGAGGACGGGTCGCTCGTGTGGGCGTCCGAGCCGGTCAAGCACGCGATCCACGTGATCACCGTCCGCGACGACACGCTCTTCACGCACGCCCAGTACGCGGACAGCTATCTCATCGACCGCGCGACCGGCGCGATTCGCAGGACCTGGAACAAGGGCTACCGCTGCACCCGCTTCACGGTGGCCGAGCCCTATCTTCTCGGCGCCAACATGGACATCTGGGATCTGAACGGCGACACGGCGCTCGTCTCGACCGGCCCCGCGATCGATGTGCTGCTCTGCATCGGCGCGCAGGTCTCGAACGGCCGCATCTTCTACACGACGAACGGCGCGGGCATGCAGGCCTCGATGCGCTGGGGAGCGGAGGCGGCGCCGCCGGCGTGGGCGCGGTAGCCGGCCGCCGCCGCCGGCAGGCCCAGCACACCCGCAAGAGCTCCGATGCTCATGCACCGCCTCCTTGTCCTTTCCTCGTTTCTTGCGCCTGTTGCGCGCCATCGGCCTGCCCGCATCCCCCGCGCAGGTCCTGCAGCACGAGCAGGGCGCCGATGACGCCCAGCCCGAGCGCAGCCGCCCACGCGAGGCTCCCGAGGAGCACGCCCGCGAGCACGACGACGATTCCCGTCACAAGCGCGTGCGGCCGCGCGACGCCGGCGCCGCCGGCGCGATCGAGCATCTGGACGACGAGCCAGATCGCCCCCGCGGCGGCGATCACGCTGCCGAGCGTGCGTTCGAGCCGCAGGCAGCCGCGCTCCAGGTCTCCCCCTGAAATCGCCCAGCACACGAACAGCAGCACGAGCGCGCCGCCGATGACAACCGTTCCGCGGCTCGCGCCGCGGTTACTTCGCGGGCTCTCGTCCGGCATCGTCGAGCACCTTCATCACGGCTTCCCTCCCCTTCCGGCAGGCGCGGTAGGGGTCTTCGGTCATCCACGCATCGATCATGATCCAGCCCGTGTAGCCGCCCTCCCACAGGAACTCGAGGCTCTTGGCCATGTCGATGTGCCCCTCGCCGCACGGGAGGTGCCGCGACGTGCCGGCGAAGATCGTGCCGTCGCTGTCCGTCAGGTGAAGGTACCCGATGCGCTCGACCCCCACCCTGCGGAGCCCCTCCTCCGGCGTGCCCTTCCCGCCCGTCATCAGATCGAAGTGGCTCGGATCGTACATGCCGCGCAGGCAGGGGTGATCGACGCCGTCGACGATCTTGATGAGCATGTCGATCGTGTTGAACGGAAAGGGCGGCTCGAGCTCGACCGATGCGAGCAGCCCGTTGTCGCGGGCGATCGCGGCGGCTTCCTTGAGCGAGCCGATGAGGTTCGCGGCCGCGGCCTCGACCGACTGGCCGTTGAGCGGGCCTCCCGGCCAGATGCCGATGCACTCCCCGCCGAGCTTGCGCGCGAGCGCCGCCCATCCCCGGAACCGGGTCACGTAGCCCGCCCTCACGGCGGGGTCCGGGTGAAAGGCGGCGTCGGCCGGCGTCTGAATCGAGAAGATCTTGAGGTTGTAGCGCGCGCACAGATCCCGAAGGCTCGCGATCTTCGCGTCCTGGTCGTGCCCCGGGTACGGGCCCTGGGGCCAGCCGTCGGCGAGCTCGATCCCATCGAAACCCTCTCGCTGCGCGAACTCGAGCACTTCCCAGATCGGGAAGCGCTGCTTCCACTGCGCCTCGCTCGACATGAAACCGTTCAGCCCGAACGCGACGCGCCACCTGCGCTGGCTCGGCGAGTACACGTGCCGCGGGAGCTTCGCCCCGGCGGGCGCTCCCGCCGCGCCCGCGGCCGCCATGCCGCACGCCGCCGCCGCCGTGAAAAACGTCCTGCGCTGCATGCCGCCTCCTGGTCCGCTGTGCCGCCGTTTCCCATGGTACGAAGGCGCCGCCCGGCGGGCAAGAGGCCGGGCGGGCCGCGCGCGGCGTCATGCCCCTTGAATTACCCGTTCCCCTCGCCCCAGAATAGGCGCACGGCCGGCGCGTCCCCGCGGCTGGGTCGCCGGCGGAAAGGAGCGTCTGCATGCCACGGATCTTGCTCACGATGCTCTGCGCGCTCGTTCTGTGCGGCTGCGGCGGCGCCGAAACCGACGCGCCGCCCGGCACGCGCGTCATTCTCCTGCGCTTCCAGGTGGGCTCGGCCAGCACCGACCTGCGCGAGCAGGGGTTCATCGATGTGCTCTCGCGGACCGATCTCGCGCTCGTGTCCGCCGACCAGTACGGCGGCCCCACGGCCGAGCAGGGCTACAACAAGACCGAGCTCCTCCTGAACCGGTTCCGCGGCCGGGTCGACGGCTACTTCTGCCCCAACGAATCCACGACCTTCGGCGCGCTGCAGGTCATCGACACGATGGGCCTGGCCGGCAGCCTCAAGTTCGTCGGCTTCGACTCGAGCGAGAAGTTCGTCGAGGCCATGCGCGCGGGCACGCTCCACGGCGTCGTCCTCCAGGACCCGTTCCGGATGGGCGAGATGGCGGTGAAGACGCTCGCCGCCCATATCCGCGGCGAGAAGGTCCCGAAGCGCATCGACACGGGCGTGTATCTGGCCACTCCCGAGAATCTCGACGATGCGCGCATCAAGGAGCTGCTCCTCCCGCCCTACGAGGAGTGGCTCGCGCGCGAGAAGGAGCTGCCCGCCCCGGGCCCGGGAGTCCTCAGGATCGCCATGATCCCCAAGGGCGCCACGCACATCTTCTGGAAGACGATCCACGCGGGCGCCGTCAAGGGCGCGCGCGAGGCAGGGAACGCGGCCATCCTCTGGCAGGGACCGCTCGTCGAGGACGACCGCGAGGAGCAGATCAAGGTCATGGAGAACTTCATCGCCCAGAAGGTCGACGCCATCGCCGTGGCGCCGCTCGATGACCGGGCGCTCGTCAAGTACGTGGACAAGGCCATGACCCGGGGAATCCCCGTCGTGATCTTCGACTCGGATCTCAAGAGCGAGAGCTACGTGAGCTTCGTCGCCACGGACAACTACAAGGGCGGCGCCATGGCCGGCGCGCACATGGCGAAGCTCCTCGGCGCGGAGGTCCGGAGCCCCGGCGCCGAGGCGAAGGAGCAGGTCCGCCCGTGAACGCCGGCGCCCCCGCCGCCGCGCCGCTGCTCGAGGCGCGCGATGTGGCCAAGAGCTTCGGCTCGACCCGCGCGCTCGACGGCGTGTCGTTCGACGTCGCCGCCGGCGAGGTGCACGCCCTGGTCGGCGAGAACGGCGCCGGGAAGAGCACGCTCGTCAAGATCCTGAGCGGCGCCCACGCGGCCGACCGCGGCCGCATGGAGCTTCTCGGCGCGCCCTACCGCCCGGCGGGGCCGCTCGATGCGCGCAGGCGCGGCGTCGCGATGATCTACCAGGAGCTGAGCCTCGTTCCCCACCTGACGGTCGAGGAGAACATCATGCTCGGCCGCGAGGCGCACCGGTTCGGCATCGTCAGGAAGGCGGAGCACCTCGCCCGCGTGCGGGATGCGCTCGCGCTCCTCGGGCACGCGGACATACGGCCGTCCGCGCCCGTGCGGGAGCTGAGCGCCGGCGCGCAGCAGATCGTCGAGGCGGCGCGCGCCCTGGCCTTCGAGGCCCGGATCATCATCTTCGACGAGCCCACGAGCTCTCTCACGCCCGAGGATGCGCGGCGCCTGTTCGGCGCCATCCGCACGCTGCGCGACCGCGGGGCGGGAATCGTGTACATAAGCCACTTCCTGGAGGAGATCGCGGCGATCGCCGACCGCGTCACCGTGCTCCGCGACGGCCGGAGCGTGGGGAGCGGGCGCGTGCGCGAGACTTCGATCGACCGCATCATCGAGCTCATGGTCGGCCGGAAGGTGGCCGAGCTCTACCCGCGGATTCCCCGCACCTGCGGCGAGGTCGTGCTCGCGGCGGATGCGCTTTCGGGCCTCGCGCTCCCCCGGGGGGCATCGTTCACGCTGCGGCGGGGCCAGATCCTCGGCATCGCGGGGCTCGTCGGGGCGGGCCGCACCGAGCTGCTCCGCGCGCTCTTCGGGCTCGACCCGATCAGGGACGGCTGGGTGACCGTCCGCGCCGCCGTCCTCGGGAAGACCGCGCCGCGGGACATGACCGACCGCGGCGTCGGCTTCCTGAGCGAGGACCGCAAGGGCGAGGGCCTCGCCGTGCGCCTCTCGATCGAGGACAACCTCACGCTGTCGCGCCTGCGGCCCTACACGCGCCTGGGCTGGCTCAGCCTCTCGCGGCGGCGCGCCGCGGCGCGCGAATGGGTCGATCGGCTCGCCATCCGCGCGCGCGACGCCTGCCAGGACGTCGCCGATCTCTCGGGCGGCAACCAGCAAAAGGTCGCCTTCGCGCGCCTGCTCCACCAGCAGGCGGACATCCTGCTCCTCGACGAGCCCACGCGCGGCATCGATGTCGCCAGCAAGGCCGAGCTGTACCGCCTGATCGGCGCGCTCGCGGCCCGGGGGGCGGCGATCATCTTCGTGAGCTCGTACCTGCCGGAGCTCTTCGGCGTGTGCGACACCCTGGCGGTGATGGCGCGCGGCCGCCTGAGCGCCGCCGAGCCCGTCGCCGCATGGACCCCGGAACGAGTGATGGCGTGCGCCACGGGAGGCACCGCGTGAAACCGAACGCCGCTGCCGCGGCCAGAGCGCTGCGCATGCTCGGCCCGTTTCTCGGGCTGGTGTGCATCATCGCCGTCTTCACGGCCATCGACTGCCTGCAGGCGCACCGCGAGATGCGCGACCCCACCTACCTGACCGCCGCCAACTTCGTGAACGTCAGCAACCAGACGGTGATCGTCGCCATCGCGGCCTTCGGCATGACCATGGTGATCGTGAGCGCGGGCATCGATCTCGGCGCCGGGTCGGTGATCGCGCTCGCAGGCGTCGTCGTCGCCCTGGTCCTCAGGGGCTCGGACGATAGCGGCGCACTCGCGCGCTGGCCCGTGCTGCTCCCGCTCGCCGCGGCCGCCGCCGGCGTCCTGGCGGGAGGGACCGCCGGTCTTGCCAACGGGCTTCTCATCACGCGGCTCGGCGTCGTGCCCTTCATCATCACGCTCGGCATGATGGGCATCGCGCGGGGCTGCGCGAAGATGGCCGCCGGCAACCAGCGAATCGAGGCGCCCACGGGCTGGGTCGGCGAGATCATGGCCACGCCGCCCGATCCCGCCTGGTACGGCGTGTCGTGGGGCGTGTGGCTCATGGCGGCGCTGGCCGTCCTCACGGCCCTCGCCATGCGTTACACGGTGTTCGGGCGCCACGTGTTCGCAATCGGGTCCAACGAGGCCACGGCGCGCCTCTGCGGCGTCGCCGTCCCGCGCGTCAAGCTCGCCGTCTACACGCTGCACGGCCTGTACACGGGCATCGCGGGCGTCATGATGTTCTCGACGCTCGAGGTCGGCGATCCGAGCGTCGCGGTCGGCAAGGAGCTCGACATCATCGCCGCCGTCGTCATCGGCGGCGGCAGCCTCGCCGGGGGGGAAGGCTCCATTCTGGGCACGATCATCGGCGCGTACATCATGAGCTTCCTGCGAAGCGGCTGCACGACGATCGGCCTGCAGAACTACTGGACGGAGATCTTCATCGGCGCCAGCATCGTCATAGCCGTGGCGATCGACAAGCTGCGCCGCGCCCGGAGGGCCTGATACCCCCGCGGCAAGGGGCTCGAAGGGCGTCGCGGGACGTCGAGCGCCATGCGGCAACCCCGCGATTCCTCTTCCGTCCTTCGTGCCTCCGTGCCTTCGTGGCTCCTTTCGTCTACATGCTCCGTGGTTTTTTCCGTCGTGGTCTTCGTACCCGCGTGTCTTCGCGGCGGCCTTCTTGTGCTACCATCCCGGTATGCGCCCCGCGAGCGAACACGGCGCTCTCCAAGAGCGCCTCATCAGGCAGGTCAGGCGGACGAGCCTCGAGTACGGCGTCCTTGCACCGAGCGACCGCATCCTCGTGGCCGTGAGCGGCGGCAAGGACAGCTACGGCCTCCTGCATCTGCTCGACCTGCTCGCGCCGCGGCTGCCGTTCTCGATCGAACTGGTCGCGCTGCACATCGACGAGGGCCGGCCCGGGTACGACGGCGCGCCGCTTGCGCGCTGGCTCGAGGCCCGCGGCGGCCCCTTCGAACTGGTCGCCGACAACACGTACGCGGTCGTGCAGCGCGTCACCCGCGAGGGCGGGTCGCAGTGCTCGACGTGCTCGCGGCTGCGCCGCGGCGTACTCTACACGTGGGCGCGGCGGCTCGGCTGCACGAAGGTGGCGCTCGGCCACCACCGCGACGATGCGGTCGCAACGCTCCTCATGAATCTCTTTTACTGCGGCAGGATCCAGTCCATGCCGGCGCGCTACCTGACCAAGGACGGCCGCCTGGAGGTCGTCAGGCCGCTCATCGAGGTCGCCGAACGCGACCTGCGGCGCCTGGCCGAGCTCGCCGCCTTCCCGATCCTGCCGCGCGGCGCCTGCGCCGGCCGCGAGGATCGCGCCCGCAGGGCGGTGGGGAATCTGCTCGACTCCCTGGAGCGCGAGCACCCCCGAATTCGCGCCACCATGCTCGCGGCCCTCAAGAACGTCCGGCCGACGCACCTCCTGGACAAGTCGCTCACCAAGAGCTGAAGACCCCGGCCGCGCGGCGAATGCGCCGCACCGAGAATTGTCGGGTGCGCCTTCCAGCTATATACTAGAAGCCTCGTGCGATGTGCAGGTCACACACGCCGTTCGCACGCATAGGAAGGTTGCCCGGGAGTCGCTGCATGCACTCACACTCGTCCAAGCACGCATCCGGCACATGTCGTGGAATGCCGCGTTGTCTCGGATTGATTGCGCTCATGACCCTCGCGCCGGCCCCGGCGCAGGCCCAGGATGTCCGCATCAACGAGTTCATGGCGGCGAACGTGACCGTGCTTGCCGACCAGGACGGCGATTACTCGGATTGGATCGAGCTCTACAACGCCGGTCCGGGCGCCGCGGACCTCACGGGCTGGTATCTCACCGACAGCCAATCGACGCTCGCCAAGTGGCGCTTCCCCGAGACATCGATCGCCGAGGGCGGGTACCTCATCGTGTTCGCATCCGCGAAGAACCGCGCGGTCGCCGGCGCGCAGCTCCACACCAACTTCAGCCTCAACAACGACGGGGAGTATCTCGCGCTCGTCAGGCCGGATGGGCTCACGATCGTACACGAGTTCACGCCCGCCTTCCCCCGCCAGGTCGCCGACATCTCCTACGGCGCCGCGACCGATGCGACCGTGCTCGCCGGCGCCGATACGCTGCTCGACGTGCTCGTCCCCGCGGACGGATCGTACGGGACGGCATGGACCGGCCCGGACTTCGTCCCCGCGACCCCGTGGCTCTCGGGCGTGCCCGGAGCGCCGGGATTCGAGATCGAGAGCGCCGAGCCGATCCTCCCCGATCCGCTCGGGTCGTGGGAGCTCGACGGGGACTTCACCGATGCCACCGGCCGCAACGACGGCGTGTTCGGCGGCGGCGTCGCCGTCTTCGCGAGCGGTTGCGACGGAACGCCGGTCGGCGCGATCTCGCTGGACGGCATCGACGACCGCATCGCGATCCCGACGGGAAACGGTTTCCCGGTGTTCAACCGTCCGGCATACACGATCGCCATGTGGGTCAACGGCCTTCCCCAGCCCGATTTGCGCGTGTACTGCGAGGGCTCGACCACGAATAACAGTCCGCTCCTCACCATCGGCACCGAAGTGACCGGCGCCAGGGGCACCGTCGACATCTACATTCGCACCGACACCGGCGCGACGCTCATCAACCACATCAATTCGGCGGCGACGGCTTTCGACGGCACGTGGCACCACATCGCATGGGTCGATGCCGGCGGCCAGGGCGCACTGTACATCGACGGCGTGCGCGACAGCGCGACGTTCAACTACACGAAGACCGCCCTGTCCTTGAACACCACGGCGATCGGGTGCGTCCTGCGCGCGGCGGCGTCGCACTTCTTCAAGGGACGCATCGACCGGGTCGGCGTCTGGGACACGGCGCTCTCGGTTGAGGAGATCGCGTACCTGGCGGGCGGCGCCTCCCCCGGCGCCGGCGCCTACGATGCCCTCATCGGAACGGATCTCGGGGCCGCGATGTACGACATCAACGCCTCGGCCTACCTGCGCTGGCCCTTCAGCATCGCGACGCCGGTCGATGTCGACTCGCTGGAGCTTTCGATCGTGTACGACGACGGCTTCGTCGCGTACCTGAACGGGCAGGAAGTCGCGCGCCGCAACGCGCCCGTGGAGCTCGACTGGAACTCGCCCGCAACGATCGCGCGCCCCCAGAGCGAATCCCTCCGGGCCGAGGCGATCAACATCACGGCGGCGGCCGGCGCGCTCCGGACGGGGCTCAACGTGCTCGCGATTCACGGGCTCAACGCGGCCGCCGACGATGCCGACTTCATCATCGCGCCGGTGCTGCGAGCCGCATCGGCGGCCTGGGGCTGGCGCTACTTCCCCGCGCCGAGCCCCGGCGCGGCGAACGCGGAGGGAGTGGAAGGCTTCGTCGCCGACACCATCTTCAGCGCCGACCGCGGGTTCTACGACGCGCCCTTCACGGTCGAGATCTCGACGGCGACCCCCGGCGCCGCGATCAGGTACACGACCGACTGCAGCACTCCCTCCTCCGCCCGCGGCACGATCTACGCGGGCCCTATCACGATCCAGCGGACCACGTGCCTGCGGGCGATCGCGTACAAGAGCGATCTCCTGCCCACGAACGTCGACACGCACACGTACGTGTTCCTGCACGATGTGGCGACCCAGACGGGCACCGGATTCCCGACCAACTGGGGCCTCCACCCCGTCGTCTACCCCGTCTATCCGGAGGTGACGACGAACCCGCTCTACGCGCCCACGATCGAGAACGACATACGCTCGATCCCCACCCTTTCGGTCGTTCTGCCGGTCGCCGATGTATTCGAGGGGACGACCGGCATCTATCCGAACGCGACGCTGATCGGCGACGCGTGGGAGCGCGGCTGCTCCGCCGAGCTCATCTATCCGGACAACCGCACCGGCTTCAACGTCAACTGCGGCGTGTCGATGCACGGCGGGTCGAGCCGGAACTGGACGAGCACGCCCAAGCACTCGTTCCGCCTGTACTTCCGCGGCAAGTACGGGCCGTCGAAGCTGCGCTACCCGCTCTACGGGCCCGCGGGCGTGCGCGAATACGAGAACCTCGTCATCAGAGCCTGCTACACGGACACCTGGGCCTGCCGCTACATGGATCCGCGCTACCGCCCCGACCGCGCGCAGTACATGCGCGACCAGTGGATGCGCGATGCGCAGATCGCCACGGGCAACCTCGCGTGCAAGGGCCTCTACGTGAGCCTCTTCGTCGACGGCCTGTACTGGGGCCTGTACAACGTCGCCGAGCACATCGACGCCGAGTTCTGCGCCTCGCACCTGGGCGGCACCGAGGAGGAGTACGACGTCATCAAGGACCTCACCGAGCTCATGGACGGGACCTGGACGGCATGGAACGCGATGTTCGCGATCGCCAACGCGGGGCTCACGAGCGATCTTGCCTACCGCCAGATCCAGGAATACCTGCACATGGACAGCTTCATCGACTACATCATTCTCCACCAGTACGGCGGCGCCGAGGACTGGCCGCACCACAACTGGGGCGCGGGGCGGCGGCGGGCGCCCGGCGAGGGTTTCCGCTTCTTCACCTGGGACCAGGAGATCGT
>JBFZCA010000399.1:0-4788 GCA_041308205.1 Planctomycetota bacterium
ACGGCGCCGTCCACATTGCCGCATCGGTCCGCCCCGGCGAGAACATCCGCCGCCGCGGCGAGGAGCTGCGGCGCGGCGAGCCGGTCCTTCCCGCCGGCGCGCGCGTGACGCCGCCCGTCGCGGGCGTGCTCGCATCGTTCGGGCTCTCCGCCGTCCCGGTCCACGGGACGCCGCGCGTCGCGGTCGTCACGACCGGCGACGAGCTGCGGGCGCTCGGGCAGCGATTGTCCGGCGACGCTATCTACGACTCGATCTCTCACGCGCTCGACGCGGCGCTGTCCGCGATGGGGATTGCCGTTCGCTCCGTCGCGCGCGTTCGCGATGACAAGGCAGCGCTCGCGCGTGCGCTCGCCGGCGCGCTCGCGGCGCACGATGTCGTCCTCACGGCCGGCGGCGTGTCGGTCGGCGACTACGATCACGTCAAGGAAGCGCTCGCGGCGCTCGGCGTCGAGCCCGTGTTCTGGCGCGTGGCGATGCGGCCCGGGAAGCCGACCTACTTCGGCGTCCGCCGGCCGCCGCGCCGTGCGCGAGGCGCGTCATCTCGTGCGCGGCACGCAACGCTCGTCTTCGGGCTTCCCGGCAACCCGGTGTCGGCGCTCGTCGCCTTCGCGACGCTCGCGGCGCCCGCCCTGCGCGCCATGATGGGCGCGCGCGAGGCCGCGCCGGTCTTCGTTCCCGCCGTGCTTCGCGGCACGCTCCGCAAGGAGGCGGGCCACATCGGATGGGTCCGCGGCGTCCTCGCCACAACACGGGGCCTCCCGGCGGTCGCGCCCTGCCGCGCGCAGGGCTCGCACATGCTCTCGGGGCTCGCCGGCGCGAACTGTCTCATCCGGTTCCCGCGCAACGCAACGCGCCTCGCGCGCGGCGCGCGCGTCTCGGTGCTGCCCCTTCCCTGGAGCCCGTGACCATGCGCACGCAGACCGGCAAGGTCGTGGCCGTATCGACAAGCGCCCGCCGCGGCATTCCCAAGACCAATGTCGGCAAAGTCCTTCTCATCGCCGGCCGCGGCATCGAGGGCGATGCCCACGCCGGGGCGAATCACCGCCAGATAAGCTTGCTTGCCATCGAAAGTATTGCGAAGATGGTAGCCAAGGGCCTCGACGTGGGCCCCGGCGCCTTCGCCGAGAACATCACGACCGAGGGCGTGGCGCTCGCCGCGCTCGCGCCGGGCGATCTCATCGAGATCGGGCCGTGCGCGCTCGTCGTGACGCAGATCGGCAAGGAATGCCACGCGCCGTGCGAGATCGGCCGCGCGACGGGTGAGTGCGTCATGCCGCGCGAGGGCATCTTCGCGAGAGTCGTCGTGGGAGGCGCGATCGCGCCTGGCGATGCGATCGCGGTGCTGCCGCGGAAGCCGGAGGTTCGTCATGGATGCGACGATCACGTTCAAGGTGAACGGGGCTGAGAAGACGGTCGCGACCGACCCGGAGCGCCCGCTTCTCGATGTCCTGCGGGAGGACCTCGGTCTCACCGGGACCAAGTACGGCTGCGGCCAGGGGCAGTGCGGCGCCTGCACGGTCCTCATCGACGGCGCGCCCGCGCGCACGTGCACGCTGCCCGTCCGCCGCGCCGCCGGGAAATCGGTGACGACGATCGAGGGCGTCGCGGCCGGGGGCGCGCTCCACCCCGTCCAGGAGGCGTTCATCGCGGAGGGCGGGATCCAGTGCGGGTTCTGCACGCCGGCCATGGTGCTCACGACGATCGCGCTCCTCGCCAAGAACCCGAACCCGACCGATGCGGAGATCATCGCGGGCCTCGACGGCACCATCTGCCGCTGCTGCAATCACGTGAAGATCGTCAACGCCGTGCGCCGCGCGGCAAGGGAGATGAAGCCATGACACGCGCCGCCGAGCTGGACACGACCGGCGATCGCACGCGCTCCGGTACCGCTGCCGCCGTGAGCCGCCGCACCTTCGTCAAGGCGCTCGGCGCGGGGCTTCTCATCACGGTGACGAGCGACATCGCGCGCGCCGCCGGCGGCCGCGAACGGGGAGGCGCGCTCACGACGCGGCTCCACATCGCCGAGGACGGCGCGATCACGCTCATGACGGGCAAGATCGAGATGGGCCAGGGCGCGCGCGCCGAGATCTCGCAGGCGGCGGCCGAGGAGCTGCGAGTCCCGTTCGAGCGCGTCCGCCTGATCATGGGCGACACCGAGCTCTGCCCCGACGACGGCGTCACCGCGGGCAGCCGCACGACGCCGTCGACGATCCCGACCGTGCGCACGGCGTGCGCGACCGCGCGCGAGGTGCTCGTCGACCTGGCGGCGAAGAAGCTCGGCGTCGATCGCGCGGGCCTCGCCGTCAAGGACGGCGCTATCGCACACGCGGCGACGAATCGCACGGTCACATACGGCGACCTCGCCAAGGCGGGCGAGGTCGTCAAGGCCTTCGCCGACAACGTCCCCGGCAACGTCGCGCTGACACCGGTCAAGGAATGGAAGGTGATGGGCGCCTCGGCGCCGCGGCCGAACCTGCGGGACCTCGCGACGGGCGCGCATCTCTTCCCGTCGGACATCACGCGCCCCGGCATGCTGCGCGGCAAGGTGCTGCGCCCGCCGTCCTACGGCGCCAGGCTTGTCGCGATCGACTTGACGAAGGCCCAGGCGCTCGACGGCGTCACGGTCGTCCGCGACGGCGATTTCGTCGGCTGCGCGGCGCCGACGCGCTTCCGGGCCGAGCAGGCGCTCGAGCTCCTCGCCGAGAGCGCCCGCTGGGAGCCCGCGCCGCACGTGTCGAGCAGCGAGCTCTTCTCGCACCTGCGGGAACGGGCACAGGGACGGCGCGGCCGCTCCGACGGCCGGCGCGAGGCCGAGGTCGCGGAGGCGCTCGCGCGCGCGCACACGAAGCTCGATGCCGAGTTCCACGTCGCGTACGTCCAGCACGCGCCGATGGAGACGCGCGCGGCCGTCGCCGAATGGACCGACGGGAAGCTCACCGTCTGGACCGGCTCGCAGGCGCCCTTCGGCGTCCGCAGCGAGGTTGCGCGCGCCTTCGGCCTTCCGGCCGAGCGCGTGCGCATCATCATTCCCGACATGGGCTGCGGCTACGGCGGCAAGCACACCGGCGAGGCATCGATCGAGGCGGCGCGCCTCGCCAGGGCGGCCGGGCGGCCCGTGGCGCTCCAGTGGACGCGCAGGGAGGAGTTCACGTGGGCGTACTTCAGGCCCGCGGCGCTGATCGACATCCGGGCCGGCCTTGACGACAAGGGAAGGCTCGCGGCCTGGGACTTCACGAACATCAACTCGGGCGCCGCGGCGATCGCGACGCCGTACGACATCCCCGCCGCGCGCACCGAGTACGTCTCGTGCGATGCGCCGCTCAGGCAGGGGTCGTACCGCACGCTCGCCGCGACCGCCAACAACTTCGCGCGCGAGTGCTTCATGGACGAGCTCGCGGCCGCGGCCTCCGCCGATCCGCTCGCCTTCAGGCTCGGCTGTCTCTCGAACGGGCGCATCCGCGATGTCCTCGAGCTCGCGGCGACGCGGTTCGGCTGGGGCGTGCGCGCCAAGAACAAGGAGCCCGGCGTCGGCGTGGGCCTCGCCTGCGGCACGGAGAAGGGCTCGGTCGTGGCAGCCTGCGCCGAGATCGAGGTCGACCGCGCCGCGCGCGCCATCAAGGTCCGCCGCGTCACCGAGGTCTTCGAGTGCGGAGCGATCCAGAATCCCGCGAACCTCCTCTCGCAGGTCCAGAGCTGCATCGTCATGGGCCTGGGCGCCGCCCTGACCGAGGAGATCAGGTTCGAGAACGGGCGAATGCTCACGGCGAGCTTCGCCGACTATCGCGTGCCGCGCTTCAAGGATGTGCCGCCGCTCGACATCGTGCTCCACAACCGACCGGACCTCGACTCTGTCGGCGGCGGCGAGACGCCGATCATCGCCATCGCGCCGGCCATCGCGAACGCCGTGTTCGATGCGACCGGCGTGCGCGTGCGCGCGATGCCGATCCGCCCGCCGGCGTGAGGCGCGCGTCCCCCATGGACCGCACGCTCGAGACGTATCGCGCTGTTCTGGCGCACATTGACGCCGCGCGGCCGTTCGCCATCGCGCTCGTTCTCGATACCGAGGGCTCGGCGCCGCGCGCCCCCGGCACGATTGCCATCATCGACGCGTCGGGCGCCGTGTGCGGCACGATCGGCGGCGGCGCCGTCGAGGCCGAGGCGCAGCGGCGCGCCATCGAGGCGTGCCGGGCCGGCCGCCCCTTCGTCTTCGAGCTCTCGCTCACCGGGAGCCGCCCCGCGGACGATGCGCCGATCTGCGGCGGCAGCATGCGCGTGCTGCTCGACCCGACGGCGGCGAAGCACCGCGCCGCGTACACCCGGGCGGTTGCGCTCCTCGAGGGGCGGGAGCGCGGCGCGCTCGTGACGACGGTGACACACGGCGATGAGGTCGCAGTATCGGTCGAGTGCGTGCGCGGCGATTGCGCGCCGATGGCCGCGCCGCGCGCCGGCGTCGACATTCTCATCGACAGGCTCGAGCCCGCCCCCCGCCTCCTCATCGCGGGCGGCGGTCACATCGGCCGGGCGCTCGCCGTCCAGGCCGATCTTCTCGGCTTCGATGTGACGGTCGCCGACGACCGGCCCGAGTTCACGGACGCGGCGCGCTACCCCGAGGGCGTCGCCGCGCGC
Source organism: Planctomycetota bacterium (assembly GCA_041308205.1). Classification (GTDB taxonomy): domain Bacteria; phylum Planctomycetota; class UBA8108; order UBA8890; family UBA8898; genus UBA8898. Next base: position 4,627 of record JBFZCA010000399.1, read on the forward strand.
TGCGGCGACATCGCGGCCCAGGTCGCCGCGTTTCCCATGGAGCGCGACACGTTCGTCGTCATCGTCACCCGCGGCCACGCGCAGGACGCGGCCGCGCTCGCGGCCTGCATTCGCTCCCCCGCCGTGTACATCGGCATGATCGGCAGCCGCCGCAAGACGGCG
>JBFZCA010000400.1:0-22754 GCA_041308205.1 Planctomycetota bacterium
TCCCGGCCTCCAGGCCGAGGTCATCGCGCAGCTCCTTGGGAAGCACTACTCGTCCGAACCGGTCAATCGTGGTTTCAAATCGCATGATGGCATTACACGATGCCTCTTGGCAACAAGCAACGCCTTTCGACGCTCACGGTCGCGATGGCCGGCCGCCGCCCGGGCGGCGGCAACACGGTCTCGCCCGAGCGTCGCGCGGCGTGCCGGCGCCGCGGCGGCAGGGATCGCCGAGGTCGTCTACGTCCGCTCCGCGAAGTACAGCCCCATGAAAACCTTGAGGTCGACCATGCGGCCCGCGCGCTCCTTCCCATCGAGGAACGCGCGAACCTCCGCGATGGGGACCTCGTGCACCTCGATCGATTCCTTGGCGTCGCCGCCGCCCGCGGCGACCTTGCGCAGCTTGCGCGCGACGAAGACGTTCACGTACTCGTCCGAGAGGCCGGGCGAGATCGGGCCGGCGCCGATGCGAACGAGCTCGCCGGCCTCGTAGCCGGTCTCCTCCAGGAGCTCGCGCCGCGCGCCTTCGAGCAGCCCCTCGCCCTCCTTGCCGGCCTCATCGCCGACCAGGCCCGCGGGAAGCTCGACCACACGCGCTCCGACCGGCGGCCGGTACTGCTCGACGAGGACGAGCTTCCCGTCGTCCGTCACCGGGGCGATCATCACGATGCCGCCGATGCCCGGGCGGTCGACATACTCCCAGCCCTTCCGCTCGACAAAGCGCAGATGTCTCCCCCGCGCGATCACGCGAAGCTCGTCATCGCTCATGCGCCGTCCTTCTCCGCTCGCGCGCCCGACAGCCGGCCCCAGCGGTGCGCCGCGTGGCACGCGCCCTCCGACGACACCATGCACGCGCCGACCGGCTGCTCGGGCGTGCAGGCCTTCCCGAAGAGCGGGCATCCCTCGGGCTCGATGATGCCCTTGAGCACGTCGCCGCACCGGCACCCGGCGGGCTCGCGCGGCGGCCCCGCCGCAACGGGCAGCGCCGCATCGGCATCGTGCGCCGCGTACTCCCGGCGCAGCGCAAGACCGCTTCCGGGGAGCACCCCCAGGCCCCGCCACCAGGCATCGGCCGGCTCGAACACCGACTCGACGAGATGCCAGGCCTTCGGGTTGCCCTCGTCGCGCACCGACCGGCGGTACAGATTCTCGAGGCGCCCCTCGCCGCGGTTTCGCTGCCTGACGAGGGCGAGCACCGCCGCGAGCACATCGGTCGGCTCGAACCCCGCGATCGCCGCGGGAATATGGAACTCCTCGACGAGCGGCGCAAAGGGCGCCAGGCCCGCCACGGTGCACACGTGCCCCGGGCAGATGTAGCCCTCGACCGCCACGGCGGGATCCGAGGCGAGCGCGCGCATCGGCACCGGCATGGTCTTGTGCGCCGAGGCGACGAGGAAATTCCCGAGGCCCTCGGCGCGCGCCCGCGCGAGCGCCGCCGCCGTCGTCGGCACGGTCGTCTCGAAGCCGATGCCCAGGAACACGACCATGCGCTCGGGCCGCGCCCGCGCGATGGCGAGCGCGTCGAGCACCGAGAGGACGACGCGCACATCGGCCCCGCGGGCCTTCGCCGCCTCGAGCGTCGTCGCCGAGCCCGGCACGCGGATCATGTCGCCGAAGCTCGCGATCGTGATATCGGGGCGCATGGCGCGGGCGACCGCCGCGTCGATGTAGGCGGTCGACGTGACGCACACGGGACAGCCGGGGCCCGACACGAGCTTGATCGCGCTCGGCAGGAGCCGTTTCAAGCCGTAGCGCGCGATCGCGACGGTGTGCGTCCCGCACACTTCCATGAAGGTGTAGCGCGTCCCCGGCGCGGCCTCCTTTGCGATCTCGCCGAGCAGCGCGTCGATGAAGGGCTTGGCGCGGAACTCGCTCAGGTACTTCACGGCGCCGTCCCCTCTTCAGGCTGCGCCAGCGCCCTGAGCATGTCGAGCGTCTCGGCGGCCTCGTCCCGGTCGAGCTTCTGGAGCGCGAAACCGGCGTGCACGATCACGTAGTCGCCCACGGCGACCGCATCGAGAAGCTCGAAGCTCACCTCCTGCTCGGCGTCGCCGAGCGCGACCCTGCCGCGATCGCCGGCCACCGCCGTGACTTGCATGGGGAAGGCGATGCACATGGTCAGCGAGCCTCCTTCTTCGCGCGCGCCGCCTGCGCCAGGTGATCGCCGAAGGCGGCGACGCCCTCGCCCGTGGCGGCGGCAAGCTCCATGATCGCGACCTTGGGTGCCAGGCGCCGGCTCACCGCGCGCACGCGCTCGCGCGAGAACTGCACATGGTGCACGAGATCGATCTTGTTGATGAGGAGCACGTTCGCCTTCCTGAAGATCGCCGGGTACTTGGAGGGCTTGTCGTCGCCCTCGGGCACGCTCAGGACGACGGCGCGCAGGTCCTCGCCGAGGTCGAACTCGGCCGGGCACACGAGGTTCCCGACGTTCTCGATGATGATGAGATCCAGCCCCTCGGCGGGAAGATCCTCGAGCGCCTTGGCGACCATCGACGCATCGAGGTGGCACGCCCCGCGCGTGTTGAGCTGGACGACCGGCGCTCCCAGGCGCTCGATCCTGAGCCCGTCCTCGCTGCCCTCGATGTCGCCCTCGATCACGCCGGCCGAAAGACCGTGGCGCTCCTCGAGGTACGGCAGCGTCTTCTCCAGGATGGTCGTCTTGCCCGCGCCGGGGCTGCTCATCATGTTGACGCACAGGACGCGGCGGGCGCCGAAGAGCTCGCGGTTGCGCGCCGCCAGGCGCGCGTTGTCGGCAAGTATGCTCTGAACGATCCTGATCTTCATCATTCGATGTCCATGCTGTCGACCGTGAGCGCGTCGCCGCCCGAGACGCCGACATCGGGCGAACCGCAGCGCTCGCACACGGGCAGGAACTCCTTGACCGGGAACTCGGCGCCGCACGCGCGGCACGCGCCCCGGCCCTCGCACTCGCGTATGTCGAGCGCCGCGCGCTCGGCGCACGTTCCGCGCGCGAGGGCCTCGAAGGCGAACCGCAGGCATTCGGGCACGACCGCGGCGAGCGCGCCCACGGTCACCGTGACGCGCGTGACGCGGCCGGCACGAGCGCCGTCCGCGTGCCGCGCCACGATGTCGAGAATGCTCTGCGCAATGCTCGCCTCGTGCACGCGTCCTCCCGTATGGCACCCGTGCCCGCACACGGGCACCTGGCTATTCTGGGGCCGCAAGAGGCGCGCGTCAACGCGCGGCGCGGACTTGCGTCCCGGGGCGTCATGGGCGAAGATCCGGTGAGGAGATGTGCGCATGAGAAGCCTCAAGGCCTTCCTGCTCGGGATCTGCATCGCACTCGGCGCGGTCGCCGGCTTCCTCGCCGTGAAGCACTTCCGCGCGGCCGGGGACGCACAGATCCCGCCTGCATTCCAGACGGGAATGTCCCCGACGGGCGGCCGCTACATCTCGTACGCCCTGTCCCCGCCGCCCATGGGCGGCGTGCCGTTCGAGCTGCGCGTGTGGGACCGGGAGCCCGTGCCGTTCATCGGCGACAGCCAGGCCGCCGCCGATCTCGTCGAGGCGATCGAGCGCGAGGTGAGCGAGTGGCGGCCCGAGAGCGCGGCGAGCGCCATCAACCGCGCGGCGGCGGGCGAAGCGACGGCCGTTCCGCCGCACCTGGCGGTCGTGCTCAAGGCGTCCTTCGCGCTCAACGAGATCTCGGGCGGCGTCTTCAACCCCGCCCTCGGGCCGCTCATCGAGCTCTGGCGCGAGGCGGCGCGCCGCGGCAAGGAGCCCTCCGAGGAGGAGCTCGCGCCCCTGCGCCCGATCTGCACCATGAGCGCCTTCAAGCTCGAGGAGGACGGCGCCGCGTGCCGCAAGCTCGTCGATGGCGCGCGCCTCGGCTTCGGCGCCATCGCCAAGGGATACATCGTGGACCGGGTGGTCGAGCTGCTCCAGGCGCGCGGCGTCGCCTCGGGCATCGTCGTCGCGGGCGGAGATCAGCGCGTGTTCGGCGGCGCGGTTTCGCGCAAGATCGGCATCCGCCACCCCGAGCGCCCGGGCGCGCTGTACGGCTACTTCTATCTCGCGCAGGGAGCGGCGTGCACTTCGGGCAACTACGAGCGGCCGTACGTCGTCGGCGGCAAGCTCTACGGCCACATCTTCGACCCGCGCACGTTCGCGCCGACGGGCGGGCCGCTGTCGGTGACCGTGATCGCCAAGGACGCGATCACCGCCGACGGTGCGGCGACGACGCTCTTCGCACTCGGCAAGGATGAGGGCATGGCGCTCCTCGAGCGCCTGCCGGGCGTGCACGCGCTGTTTCTCTACCGCGAGGGAGACGCGATCCGCCGGTACCGGAGCCGGGAGTTTCCGGAGGTCATGGAGCTCGGCGACCTTCCCCCGGCCCCCGATGAGTAGTACCATGGGTTGATTCGCCGCGCCCCGTCGCGCGGCGGCAACGCAAGAAACAGTCGTGGAGTGAACGCCGCATGTACAAGAAGAAGAAGCTCGCCGTGAAGAAGCACCGCAAGAACCGGGAACGCATGAAGCGCAAGGTCCGCGCGCTCAAGGCAAAATCGAAGACGGCGCAATAGCGCACGCCGCTCGCCGGGCTCCGCATCTCCGGCTGCACCGCCGAGGGTGCGCACAGTACCCGGATGCCGCCGCGCGGCGCACCCCCTTTCGCATTATGCGCTCATAATCTCTTCGCGCCGCAGACCGGCGCGCTCGCCTTGCCCCCTGTACACGCCGCGGCCGCGGATGTATATCTATTGTTGGTTGAAAAGCGAGGATCGGAGCGGATGGCCGTAATGTGGGTGCGGCTTTCTACCGATAATCTGGCAAGGCCCTTGTCAACAAGGAGGACAGAGACCATGAGAGTCCTGCGATTTCTGTGTGCGTGCATGTGCGTCGCCGGCGGGGCGCTCATCGCCGCCGATGCCGCGGCCGCCGATGCGCCGAAGGCAGCGCCCCTTCCGCCCGACGAGATCGTGCTCAAGGACGGGAGCCTCGTCAAAGGTATGATCCAAACCATGACGGGCGGCAAGCTCGTGGTCGTCACCGAGTTCGGCGGCGCCATCACGATCACCTGGGCCGATGTCGTCAGCCTGAAGACGGCGCGCCCGCTCGATTTCAAGTTCGAGAAGGACTCGGGGCTCGCGGGCACCGCCGCGCCCGCCGAGGCCGGAGCCATCGCGATCGATTCGCCGTCGCTGGGCGGTCCGGCGAGCGTGAAGCTCAAGGACATCACGGCGATCAACCCGCCGCCCTTCAAGGCGATCACGTACAAGGGCAGCGCCAATCTCGCGGCCAGCGTGAGCGACGGCAACACCCGCACGAAGTCGGTGAGCGGCATGGTCGCCTTCGAGGCGCGCAGCGAGCGCCAGCGCCTGACGGCGTCCGCCGCGACCAACTACGCCAAGGACGAGGACGGCCTGCGGACGCGCAACTCCAACGCGAGGATCAAGTACGACTACTTCATAACGAAGCGGCTGTACTGGTTCGCGAGCGCGTTCTTCGAGGGCGACTACTTCCAGGACCTGAAGCTCCGCACCGCCCTGAGCACCGGCCCCGGCTGCCAGATCATCGACCGCGGCGATTTCGAGGGCGAGTCGCTGAGCAAGCTCGAGGTCTTCGGCGAGGCGGGCGTGTCCTACTTCAACGAGGACTTCAGGCACACGGATGATGATTCCTACGTGGCGGGCCGCTGGGCGCTCAAGGTCGACTGGCCGTTCTGGACCGATCGCGTGACGTTCTTCCACTTCCACGAGGGCTATCCCAGCCTCGAGGATCTGAAGGACTTCTACGTCACGAGCGCAACGGGGTTCCGCTTCAATCTCACGGGCAATTTCAACGCCGGCGTGCAGGTCAACTACCGGTACGACAGCACGCCGTCCGAGGGTAACCAGCGCGGCGACACGCTCTATCTGCTGACCCTCGGCTACAGCTTCGAGGCCTGAGCCCGAAGGAGACGGCGAGGCATGACGGCGCCTGCCGCGCTGCAGGTTTCGTGCGTGCAACTGCACTGGGGGCGTACGCTCGAGCGCAATCTCGAGCGCACGCTTCACTACATCGACGCGGCCGCGGACGAGGGCAGCCGCGTCGTGCTCTTCCCCGAGGCGGCGCTCACCGGCTACTTCTTCCCGCACATCCTGGCGCTCGACCCGGGCAAGCTCGTGGACGCGCTGCACGCGGCATGCGCCCGCGCGGCGGCGCGCGGGATCTGGGTCATCACCGGCTCGATCTGCCCGACGCGCGACCGCTTCCTCAACCTGGCGCACGTCATCGACCCCGCCGGCCGGATCGTCTACGAGTACGCGAAGATCCACATGGCGGGCGCCGACGAGCGGCGCTGCTGCCGCGGCGGCAACAAGCTCGCGCTCTTCGACATCGACGGCGTTCCCGCGACCCTCGTCATCTGCCGCGACGGCAGGCATCCGGAGCTGTATCGCATTCCGGCGATGGCCGGCGCGCGGATCCTCTTCCACCCTTCCTGCAGCTCGGATGAAGTCGAGGCCGTGGCCTGGAAGCGCGTGTCGGGGCGGGCGCAGCTTCCCGCCGGCCCCACGACGCGGATCTTCCACTGCGTCGCCAACACGGTCGGCCAGTCTCCCGACGGAAAGCAGACGTCGAGCGGCGGCTCGTTCATCCGCGAGCCCAACGGCCTGCCGCTTGCCGAGGCCGGCGCCTACCGCGAGGAGATGATCACGGCCGTTCTCGATCTCGCGGCCGCCGACCGCGCCTACGCGCTCGACAGCCTCGCCTGCCCGCCCTTCCTGCGGCCCCACTGGGAGCGCATGATCGAGGACGTGAAGGCGAGAAAAGACCTGCCGCCCGAGTAAGGGGCGGCCGCGCCTCGCCGCGTCCGCGAGGTTGACCGCGCCGCCGTTCCCCGATACCATCCCGGGGGTGTGAATCCTCGACGTAGGCGCGCCGTGCGGGAGGGGCGAGCCATGCGGAGAATAACGGAGATCAAGGTCCTCGAAGGGCACCGCCTGGCGCTCACGTTCGACGATGGCGTGTCAGGCGTCGTCGATCTTTCCGATCTTGCCGGCAAAGGGGTGTTCGCCCGCTGGCGCGAACGCTCTTTCTTTGCGCAGGTGCGCATTGGAAGCGCGGGGGAGGCCGTCTGGGGCGACGAGATCGACCTGTGTCCCGATGCGCTGTACCTGAAGGCGACCGGCAAGAAGCCGGAGGATCTATTCCCCGGTCTTCGTCGCGAGGAAGCGCGTGCCTGAAATAAGCCGCTTCCTGGGCATCGTCATCAAGATGTTCTGGGACGATCACAATCCGCCTCATTTCCACGCGGAATACGGCGAGCTTCGCGCCCTGGTCGACATTCGGAGTCTGAGCTTCTTTGCCGGTCGGCTGCCTCCTCGCGTCGTGGGTCTGGTGATAGAGTGGGCGACGCTCCTGAAGATCGCGCCTCTCGAATGACGGCCGGGCGCTTCCCCTCTCTCTTCGGTCGCGGCCGCGGCGTTCGCGGCGCCCTTCCGCGGCCTCCGTTTCCGATCTCGAAGGCCCTCGCGATCCTGCGGCGCGCCGCGCGCGCATGGAAGCTCCCCATCGTCACCGAGTTGAGCGCGACGACGCGCGACCCGTTCGCGGTCCTGATCTCGACCATGCTGTCCCTGCGCACCAAGGACGAGACGACCGCCGCGGCGACCGGCCGGCTCTTCGCGCTGGCCGCAACTCCCCGCGCCATGCTGGCGCTCGACGCCGGCACGATCGCGCGGGCGATCTTCCCCGCCGGCTTCTACCGCACGAAGGCAGCGCACATCCTCGCGACGTGCCGCATCCTCATCGATCGCTTCGGCGGCGCGGTGCCGCCGGATCTCGATGCGCTGCTCGAGCTCCCCGGCGTCGGCCGCAAGACGGCGAACCTGGTCCTCACGCGCGGCTTCGGGCTCCCCGGGATCTGCGTCGACACGCACGTCCATCGCATCTCCAACCGCTGGGGCTACCTGCGGACGCAGACGCCCCGCGACTCCGAGATGGCGCTCAGGAAGCGCCTCCCCGCGCGGCACTGGATCGAGTACAACGACCTCCTCGTCGCCTTCGGCCAGAACTGCTGCACGCCGCTCTCGCCGCGCTGCTCGACCTGCCCGCTCGCGACGCTGTGCCCGCGCAGGGGGGTCCGGCGGTCGCGCTGAGCCTCTTCTCCGCATTCGTGGGAATCTCACCTCGCGCTCACATTGCCCTAATCGTCTCGGGGTAGCCTTCACGTGGTATGAGAAGCGGTTCAACTCGTTTCGAGGTTGCCTCACGGCAGAAAGGAAACCGGAACATGGCACGACAAGTGTTGCTCGCGTGCGCCACGGCGATTGTCATGGCGGCATGGTGCGCGGCCGCCGCGGCTGGAGACGCCGCGCCCGCGCAGGGACGGGACGACGCGGCCGAGGCGCAGGCCTACGAGCAAAGGCTCAAGGCGCTCGAGGCCGATGTCAAGGCGCTGTCGCAACGCGTGCCCGCGTGGATCGACAGCATCTCGCTCAAGGGCGATCTGCGGTATCGGTACGAGATGATCGATCTGGACGAGGACGGCAACGAGGTCCAGCATCGCAATCGCATCCGCGCCCGGTTCGGCCTCTATGCGAAGATCAACGAACATGCCGATGCGGCCGTCGCGCTTTCCACGGGCGGCGACGACCCCGTGTCCGGCAATCTCACGCTCGGGGACTCGTTCAAGCGCGACGAGTTCCGCCTGGACCTGGCGTACATCAACTTGCACCCCGCATTCATCCCGAATCTCAACGTGTGGGGCGGCAAGATCCCCAATCCCTTCTTCGCGCCCGGCAAGTCCGAGCTCGTCTGGGACCACGACCTCAACCCCGAGGGCGGCGCGGTCACGTACAAGCTTCCTGCGGGCGACCTGGACCTCTTCGCGAACCTCGGCGGCTTCTGGGTCGTCGAGAACGGCAAGGGCAGCGGCATCGACTCGGGGCTCTTCGGCGCACAGGGCGGCGCCAAGGCCAACCTCATGAGCAAGAAGGCCTATGTCCTCGCCGGCGCCGGGTACTTCGAGTACACCAACGCCGAGGGCAAGGCCATGTTCTACGGCTCCCCCCGCGGCAACACGGACGCCGCGAACGCCTACGTGTACGACTACGACGAGCTCGAGGCCTTCGCCGAGGCCGGCGCGGTGATCGGAGGCATCGACGTCGCGGTGTTCGGCGACTACGTCGTCAACACGGCCATCGGCGGCAACGACAAGACCGGCTGGCTCGCCGGCGCCTCGATCGGGAAGCTCAAGAACCAGTGGGACTGGGCCCTGCGCTACAACTACCGCAGGCTCGAGGGCGACGCCGTCATCGCCGCCTTCACCGACTCCGATTTCAAGGGCGGCGGGACGGACGGCAAGGGCCACGAGATCGGCGCCGACCTCATGGTGCTCAAGAACGTCACCGCCGGCGTCACGTACTTCAACAACCGGAGCGCCATCGATCACGGCAAGGACTACCACCGCGTCCAGGTCGACCTCGCCGTCAAGTTCTGACGCGCACAACCACGGCTACGGATCGGCAACGCGCACCGAGATCCACGGGCGCGGCTTCGCGAGAGGCCGCGCCCGCTTCGTTGTTCGCAACGGCGGCGGACGCCGCGGATCATCCGGCCGGATTCCCCGGCGGCGGCCCCCCGCCGAAGAGGTATGCGAGCAGGTAGATCGGGTCGCCGATGTCGATTCTCCCGTCGGCATTCGCGTCGGCGCAGGCGGTGATCGGGCTGCAGACCGGCGGGGTGCCCGTCTTGAAGAGATAGGCGAGCAGGAATATCGGGTCGCCGATGTCGATCCGAAGGTCGCCGTTGACGTTGCCGGCCGCGGGCGCATCGAGGCCCGCCCGAATGACGGCGCTCCCCATCCCTTCGAGCCCGTCGTCGTCGACGACCCGCAACACGGCCTCGTGGTCTCCGATGGCGTTGAGCGTGACGGTGACGGTCGGCCCCTCGCCGGCCGGCGCGCCGTCGACTTCCCAGGTCCAGGACAACATGACGCCGCCGATGTCCACGACCGAGCCGGACAGGCGGACAACGAGGGGGATCGCGCCGCTCGATGGCGTCGCCGTGACCGTGACCGACGGCGGCCCCTCGCACCGGTCGCCGACACCGTCGTAGTCCAGGTCGATTCCGCTCGGATCGGGCAGGAAGCAGCCATCGCAGGCATCGCCGATCGAGTCGCCGTCGGCGTCTTCCTGGCCGGGGTTCGCCACGAACGGGCAGTTGTCCGCGCTGTCGGGCACTCCGTCGTGGTCGCGGTCGATGGGCGCATCGCCGCACCGGCCGTCCTGGCTGACGGCGATCAGGTTCCGGCGGTAAATGTCGACAACGCGCATGTCCGCGCCGTACAGGGCGGTCAGCGCCGCCTGGTACTCGCAGATGTCCATCGGCGGCCCCGCGCCGGCGCCGGCGATCGCCGCCGCCAGATCGTCGAAGCCGTACAAACCCGGATCGTTGCCGGGCAGGACCGGCGCGGGCTTCTCCTTGTAGAGCTCCCAGAAGATCCGGGCGATCCACGACTCCTCCCGATAGCCCTCCGAAAACCTGCAGGGGCAGCACGGCGCGTCCAGGAACTGGAGATTCGGGCGCATGATGTTGCCGGGCGCCGGCGACACCGCCTCGATCAGGAACCGCGACCACCCCTCGACGTAGCCCCCGCCGGGGCTCCGGCCTTCATCAATGCAGCTCACGGGGAACTTCTCGTAGTCGTCGGCACGGCCCGGGAGGGGCAGCGGCGTCAGCCTGAGCATCCGGTCCATGACCAGGCGGCCGTACTCCCTGAGGACCGCGTCGTTGAGCGCATCCCGAGGCCCGAGCGCCAGATCCGGAATCAGGTTCCCGTCGAAATCGAAGCCCCAGTAGAAGGATTGGGGCCCCGCCAGGCTGGGGTAGACGATGTCGACAATGTGGTACCAGTGGTTCCGGTCGTCGTACGTCTCCGCGCGGTAGGCCGGGCTGTTCGAGAAGACGAAGTCGAAGACCCGCTCGACGCGTTCGACGATGTTGCAGAAGAGAAACGCCCGCTGGTACTCCTCCTCGTCCACCCGGTGGCCCTCGGGATCGACCACGATGTCGCCGAAGTCGACCGAGGTCCCCAGGGGCCGCCCGAGATGCTCCCGCAGGACGGCCGACGAGGTCTCCCGGTTCGGCCGGCGGATCAGGCGGAAGAACCGCTCGTCCTGGAAGAAGAGCGGAATGAACTCGCCGCCCCGATGCGCGAGTATTCGATGCATGAGGTCCGGGCAGTCCCGGTCGCAGCCGTCGGGCAGTCCCCCGATCCAGGCGATGAACCGGTCGAGAAAGGCCTTCCGGTCGAGCGCATCGTCGAGTCGGCTCCGGGCATCTTCGAGGACGGCTTCCGCCTGATGCACCCTGGCCATCGCGTCGTCGCGGATGGCCTCGAGCTCGACGAGGTTCTCGGTGAAGTAGTCGGGGTTGTTGAACGCGATGCCCGTCGTGAGGAACTCGATGCAGCGCTGGATCGTCTGTATCGTGGTCTTGATCGCGTCGATCGCGGTGTTGATGAGGTCGATCGTGAACGCGATGATGCACCTCGTGGGGCAGGCGAGGATGAGCCACTCCCACCACTTGCAGGTGGTGAAGCACTCGCCGAGCCTGGCCACATCCTCGAGGAGGTCGTTCAGGATGCTGAGCGCGATGCCGAGGGCGCCCATGCTCGAGGCGATGGCGCTCTCGAAGGCGGCATCGAGCCTCCTCTGGGCCAGTTCGAGGTCCTCGACCGCGCGGAGGTAATCGGCCCGCGCCTGGTCGATCCGCGTCTCCTGGGCCTCGATCTCCGCCGCCAGCGGCGCGCCGGCCTCCCGATCGAGCCATTCGGTGAAGCTCAGGAGACCCCATCCCGGTGCGGGAAGGGGGTCGATCAGGCCGTACGAGTCGAGGTTCCCCTCCTCCCAGGCTATCTCGTACGGAACGAAATCCGTGTATCCCCCGAAGAGGAGCGGGCCGGTGTGCACGTTGCAGCGGCGGCTCCGGGAGAAGACCTGCACGAAGTACTCCGGCATGACCGGGGCATGGGGCAGGGCCGGAGCCTCGAAGAACCCGTCCTCCCGGACGTGGAAGGGGGCGGTGATCGGGATCTCCTCATCTCCGCCGGCGCCGACGATCCGGGCCTCGATGTGCCCGAGCGGCGCCCGCTCGAAGCGGATCGCGTAACGGCCGTCGGGGCGTGCTTCGAAGCCCGGCTTGGGCTGGAGCCCCGGCGTCTCCCGGTCGACGTCGTAGAAGGAGAGCTCGACCGGCTTCTTCAGGAAGAGGTGCCCCGAGAAGCAGGCAATGCCCGGCTCGCAGATCGCGGGCAGCAGGTCGACGTAGAACTGCTTCTCGAGGGGAGACACGAACGAGAGCAGCCGGTCCGTCTCCAGTTTCTCGTCCGAGGCGACCAGCACCTGGAAGTAGTACTTTCCGGGCAGGTCCATCATCCGCCTTTCGAGCCGGACAATGCCGGTCGCATCGACGAGCAGGGGCACCGGGAGGCCGTTCTCGTCGACATCGCCGAAGACCTTGCAGTCGGCGCCGAGGCCCAAGGGGGTCCCGTCGAACTCGCCCCCGCCCAGCGGTTCCTTGCCGTAGAAGATGACCGCGTACGCGCCGGGCTTTCCCTCGGCGATCACTTCGAGCTCCGCTCCGGCCCGGATCTGGGGCGGCAGGGGATGGGGCAGCATGTCGATGATCGCCGGGGGCCTCGCGAAATAGGTGATGGTCTTCGTCGCCGACAGGCCGAGGGCATCCGTGGCGGTGCAGCGGACCTCGTGGGGCTCGGCGTCGGAAATGAGCGCCACGATGCCGCCTCCCACTCCGTAGTCCTCGCCCTCGTGGACGAACGATTCGCCGTCGACCTCCCACTCGATCGAGACGAGGTTCAAATCGGGGTCATCCCCGGTGAACATGAACCGCACGAGAACCGGGGCAAAGGCCGTTCCCGAGCGGGGATCGGCATCGAACGTGCAGATCGGAGGCCGGTTGGGGCCCGGCGCGACCTCGATCTTCAGAATCTCGGATACCGAGCTGATCCCGATCGACTGCTCCACCATCAGGAAGGCGGTCCAGGCCCCGGTCTCGTAGGCGTGGACCGGCAACTCCTCCGATGACACGGCGCCATCCCCGAACACCCACGCGAGGGTGAGATCGCCGTCTCCCCGCTCGCTGAAGGTGACGGTGAAGGCGACGTCGAGCGGGGCCTGGCCTGTCAGGGGCGTCGCCGAGACCGTGTACCGCGCGAGGATGTACGGCGGAAAGAGCGTGTACAGGGCTCCGCCGTAGGCCCCCAGGTCGCAGAGCTCCGTTCCCCCCGCCTCGGGGAGCATGTCCTTGTAGACCTCGGAGGGATGCCCCTTGTCGAAGCACTGGCTGTCCTGCTGGGGCGAGAGCCGGTAGTCCCACTGCTCGACGCTCGCGAATCCGGGCTGGAGGTTCAGGTAGTTCAGGGGCGGGGGCTTGGTGATGTCGGCGCACTGGTAGAAGTTGTTGTACTCGATCCGGGCATCGACCTCCTCGAGAACGAGCGCGCTTTTCGCCAGGTAGAAGATGGCGTTCCTCACGAGCGGCGGCGGGCACTTCGCCGCCCGCAGCGCGGTCGTGCTCTGGATCGAGCCGTGGAGCACGCAGTTGACGATGACGCTCGGCGGGGTTCCCTTCTCGGCCGGGCCGAGGTCGATCCCGATGTCCAGGGCCCGCACGACGCTGTGGGTGATCGTGACCGATCCGTCTTCGACGGCGACGGCCGCCGCTCCGGCGGCCGACGGCGCCTGGATTCCCAGCGCGTCGAGGTGAACGGCTCGGGCTCCCTGAACCAGGAAAGTCGCCGCGGCGTCCTTGGGCCCGATCACCTGCACCGCCTGCGGACTCTCGCCGAGGATGCGCAACGAGTGCGGGATGACGACGGCGCTCGCCTCGAGGTACTTCCCCGGTTTGACATGGACCGAGTCGCCTTCCTTCGAATCCTTGATCGCGTCGATGATGGTCTTGTAGGGTCCATCGGGCGAGACCACGAGATCAGCCGCACGAAGCGGCGGCAACGCCAGCGCGAACACGCCCGCGAACGCAAGAACACGGCATCTCATGGGTCTCTCTTTCCGGGGAACGCGCCCCTGTCTCCTCCTCGCGGCCATGGCCTCTACAAGACCACTATATGCGGGATGAAGACCTTCTGGCAAGGAGTTCTCGGGCATTCGCAGGCAGCCGGCCCGGCTCAGTACGGAAACAAGGCGCAGCCGATCGTGTCCGGCGTCGGATCGGGGCCGGGGGCGGCGAACGGCGGGGGAGGCTCCTTGCCCTCTACGAACAGGTACGAGAGGAGGTAGATCGCATCGGCGATGTCGAGCTTCCCGTCGTCGTTGGCATCGACGGCGTCGTGGCAGTCGTGCGGCTTCCCGGCGAACAGGAAGGCCAAGGCGGCGATGGCGTCGGCGATGTCCAGCCGCGCGTCGAAGTTGACGTCGCCGCGGATGAAGCCGCCGGCCGGGCCCTCCGTCACGACGACCGAGGATCCGATCGTCTCCGGTTCGAGCGAGAAACCCGCGACCACGACGGCGCGCGGCGCGGCGAAGCTCCCGCACGCATCCGCGAACTCGAGCGTCTCCGTACCCTCGATGTCCGAAGCGTTGAATGCGATGCGCAGGAAGAGCTGCTCCCAGCCGGCCGGTATCGCCGCGTCTTCCGGCGACAGGGACCCGATCAGGGCCACGCCGATGCACTGCGCGGACTCGTCCAGGCGGATCTCGAGGTACTCGGGACCCGCGCCGCCGCGCAGGGCGCCGGCGCTCGTCCCCGCGAGATCCACGCCCGCCGGGATGAGCAGCCCCTCGCGGGCGGCGAGTGCGAACGATGCGCCGCTCACCGGCCTCTCGTTGGAGAGGAGCACGGGAACGAGCACGCCCCGGCCCGTCGCCGTTTGAACGTTGGCCGCGGTCTTCAGCGTCACGAGCGGCGTGCAGCCTATCTGCATGACACCGCTCTCCCGCTGCGGCTCGACCGACTCGCGATCGACGACGCAGGCCACGGCAAGCGGCGGGCTCCCCAGGGTGTCGCAGACAACGACGCTCCGCCTGATGGGACATTCCCGGCTCTGGAAGAAGTAGCGGATCCGCAGCACCTCGAGATCGTTGGCCGCGGGCGCCGCCTGCGCCTGCCCGAGATCGACGATCACCGCCTCGGTGACGCCGCCCGGAAACACCTCGATCTTGAGGAAATCGACGCCGGCGCCATCGCGAAGGAGCGGAATCGCCCCGCCGGCATCCGCCGACAGCACGGTTGCGCCGCTCTCCTCGTGGCAGATGCCGAAGGACCACCCGCCGACCGGCTCGCCCAGCCCGTCGACGTTCAGGTCGAGGTACGCCGAGAGCGTCGCCGAGGCGCCGTTCATGCCCTCGACCGAGCCCGCACGGACCCTGTAGCTCGGGTCCGCCTCGGCCTCGATGGTCGAGGCGCACAGGAGCGCCCCGATGAAGAAAACACAGGCTGTGTTCCGCATGACTCCACGCTTGATTCCCGAATCCAATTATATCCGGCGGGTGAGTGGGCGGGAAGGACGCGGCGGCAGCGCCGTGCGTTGCAAGGTGTCGCCGCGCCCCGTTTGGCCGTACAATGGGGAGGACCGGTCTGAGGCACGTCGATCCCTATGCGCGTTGTTCGACACGAGATGCTCTGCCATGCCGCGGCGCTGCTCCTCGCGAGCTCCGCGCTCCCGGCATCGACTTTCTTCTACGAGGATTTTGCGACCGATCCGATCGCCGCCGGTCGGATGCTCTTCTACGATCCCATAAGCAGGGCCGAGCAGGCGACGACCGGCGGGGAGTGGTCCCTGACGCTCCCCGCGGGCACCCCGAACTTCGACACCTGGTGCGGTTTCGATCGCTGCCCGCGCCTGCGGATCGAGGCCCCGGCGGGCGACTTCTCCTTCGAGGCCGCGACCACCTTCGTGAGCTCGACGGTCAGCTACCATGCGGGGCTGCTCGTCGAGTTCGCGGACAACGACCCATCCAACTTCTTCATGTACGGCTTCTACAGCGGCAACCTCCTCAAGTTCGAGCAATGCGTCGGACCCAAGGAGGGGTCGAACGTCCCCGCCCCGCCCGTCACGGCGGACCTCCGCATCGAGAAGACCGGGACGCTCTACACCTTCAGCTACCGGCTCGAGGGGAGCGCCGAGTGGATCGTCACGACGTCGTCGTACCCCTGGTCCGGCGAGGTCAAGTACATCGGCCTCTTCGCCAAGAACTGGAGCGACACGACGCGCGTCGAGATGCGCTACGACGATTTTCTGGTCACGGTCCCGCAGCCGGCGCCTCCCGAGATCTCGGGCCCCGATGAAGGTTCCGCCGCCGTCGGGAGGGAGTACTCGGCGGCGCTCGCCATGCTGCCGGGCTACCCGGACGCGGGCGCCGCGCGCCTCCTCCAGGGGCCGCCCGGCATGGTCTTCGATCCCGTGGGGCTCGCGGTGTACTGGACGCCGGGCATCCCGGATCTCGATGAGACGTACACCGTCGTCGTGCGCGCCGAGAACTCGGCCGGCTACGACGACGCGTCGTGGGACATCCGGGTCCTGGCGCTCCCGCCCCTGGCGAGCGTCGAAGCCGAGTCGGGCGCGGTCGTTCCCGACATGCTCGTCATCGCCGACCCCGATGCATCGGGCGCCGCGGCGGTGAACATTCCCCCCACGGCGGAGGATCACCTGCGCGACCCCGAGCCCGAGGACGGCAACGCCTCCTACGAGGTCTCCGTGCCCGCGACGGCCATCTACTACGTGTGGCTGCGCGCAATGGGGACGAGCCCGGACTCCGACAGCGTGTGGATCGAGATCGACGGCGGCGAGCCCTGGACGCTGGCGCTCGCCACCGTCGCGCCGCCCGCCTACACATGGTCGCGCCTCCTCCAGATCGACGGCCGGCCCGCGGCGATCCCGCTCTCCAGCGGCGCGCACGCCGTCCGGATTTCCGTGCGAGAGGTCGACCTGTCCTTCGACAAGCTCCTCCTCATCGCCGACGCGACGTACGTTCCGCGCGGAGTGGGGCCGGGCGACGACGGCAACACGCCGCCGCTCGCCCGCATCACGACGCTGCCGGCGGCGACGACGCTGTACCTCCTCGGCGGCGCCTGCGAGCTCGTGCTGGACGGAGGATTGAGCTGGGATGACGGCGTTCCCGAATCGCTCAGCTTCGCGTGGGAGCAGACGGGCGGGCCGGTCGCCGCGGCGCTGGATCCGGCGGCGGCGGACACCGAGCAGATCAGGGCGGCGTTCACCGCGACCGGGACCTACACCTTCAGGCTCACGGTCTTCGACGGCGCCCGGCAGGATGCCGAAGAGATCGCGATCGCGGTCGCGGCGCCGGCGCCGGGGATCTTCCGGCGCGGCGACGCCAACGACGACGGCAGGGTTGACATCGGCGATGCCATTCGCGTCCTCGCGGCGCTCTTCGGCGATGCCGCGCTCTCCTGCCCGGACGCCGGCGACGCCAACGACGACGGCCGCCTCGACATCGCCGATCCAATTACCGTCCTGGACTATCTCTTCGGAAGCGGCGCGCCGCTGCCGGCGCCGGGCGCCGCCTACTGCAATCAGGACTCGACGCCGGACGGCTTGGCGCCTTGCGTACAGGAAAGCTGCTCGTGACACCGACGCGGAACGACACGGCGATTGCGGCCGCGGCGCGACTACGGCTGCGGAGAGGCGCGATGGTCCTCGCCGCGCTCTGCATCCCCTTCTCCGGGGCCTTCGCCATCGTCATCTCCGAGGTCATGTACAACCCCGAGGGCGGCGGCGAGGAGCTCGAGTTCATCGAGTTCTACAACGAGATCGCGGAGCCCTTCGACCTGGGGGGCTGGCGCCTGACCGACGGCATTCGCTTCGTCTTTCCCGACGGCGACGATCACCCGAGCATCATCGGCGGCGTCGGGCAGGTCCGATACCTCGTCATCGCGAACGATGCGGCCGCCTTCGAGGCGCGCTACGGATTCGCCCCCTTCGGCGAGTTCGAGGGGAGCCTCGACAACGCCGGCGAGCGGCTCATCCTCTCCAACGATGCCGGGACCTACGACGCGGACGGCGTCGCGCTGCCGAACCTGGAGGCGCCGCGCATCGTCTCCCTCGCCTACAACGACCGCGGCGCGTGGCCGGCCGCCTGCGACGGCACGGGGCATTCGCTGAGTCTCATCGATCCGTACCGGGCCATCGACGACCCCGCGAACTGGGCGCCGAGCCCGCTCCGCGGCGGAACGCCCGGCGCGCCGAACGGATTGGAGAGCGAGGTCGCGTCGACGACGCTCGTCGCGGACGGCGCCCTGTGGCGCTACTGGAAGGGCACGGCCGCGTTCCCGGCCGGCTGGACGGGCCTCGCCTTCAACGACGGCTCCTGGCTGCAAGGCCAGTCGGGATTCGGCTACGGTGATACCGATGACCGCACGCTTCTCGCCGACATGCCGGGCAACTACGTGTCGCTCGCGATCCGGCATGTCGTCACGATCGCGGATCCGTCGGTCTTCGACCGGCTGATCCTCCAGGTCTGGTACGACGACGGGTTCGTGGCCTACCTGAACGGCGAGGAAGTCGCGCGGAGCGCCAACATCGGGGGAACGCCGCCCGCCTATACCGCGACGGCCCTGCCCGACCACGAGGCGGTCGGGTTCGAGAGCTTCGACATCTCGGCCTTCAAGGGGCGTCTCGTGCCGGGCGCGAACGTGCTCGCCCTCCAGGGCCACAACGCCAGCCTGGACAGCAGCGACTTCTCCCTGCGGCCGGTGCTCCTCGGGCAGACGACGAGCGCCGCGGCCGGCGCCGCCGGCATCGTGTTCAACGAGTGCTTCTGGTTCGGGGCCGCAGATCGTTTCGTCGAGCTGTACAACCGCGGCTCGGCCGCGGCCGACATCTCGGGCTTCTTTCTGGGCAACGATCCGCAGAACCTCCGTCCCGAGGGGGGCGCGCTGCCCGCGGGAAGCGTGCTCGCGAGCGGCGCATTCCTCGCCGTCCGCGAGGCCGATCTGCCCTTCGCGTTCGGGCCGGTCGAGGGCGAGAACGCATTCACGCTCTTTCTGACCGCGCCGGACGGCTCGAGGGTGGTCGCGGCCCGCGCGTTCGAGGCCGATGTCGCGTGGGGCGACGCCTCGGGAAGCTGGCCGGACGGCGCCGGCACGACCTACGCGATGGCGCCGACGCAAGGGACGGCGAACGCGATCGAGATCGAGACGGATCTCGTCATCAACGAGATCATGTACCACCCGTTCCACGAGGAGGATCCCTATTCGGCCGATGACAACGGCCTGTGGGGCGAGAACCTCGAGTACATCGAGCTTCACAACCGGGGAAACCGCACGCTCGATCTGAGCGGGTATCGCTTCACCCAGGGGATCCAGTACGTCTTCCCCGAGGGGACCCTCTGCGCGCCCCTCGGCTACATCGTCGTCGGGAAGAACCCGGCGCGGCTCGCCGCCGTGTACGGCGCGGCGCTCGCGTCCGCGCTCGGCCCGTACGAGGGGGTCCTCAACAACAAGGGCGAGCTGATCCGGCTCAAGGACGCGCGCGGCAACACCGTCGACGAGGTCCGCTACGCCGAGGGCGGGCGGTGGTCGCGGTGGGCGGACGGCGGCGGATCGAGCCTCGAGCTCATCGATCCCTTCCAGGACAACTCCTTCGCCGCGGCGTGGGCGGGAAGCGACGAGACCGCCAAGGCGCAGTGGCATTACGTCTCCTATCAGGGCCCGCCGGCCGGCTCGGAGAACGAGCTGCATCTCTACTTGACGAGCGCCGGCGAGGTGCTGCTCGACGACGTGCGGCTGCGGCCGTCCTCGACGAGCACCTCCAACTACGTCACCAACGGGGGATTCGAAAGCAGTACGGCGGGCTGGATCATCGAAGGGACGCATGCGGCGAGCCAGGCGGTGACATGGGCCGCGCACGGCGGCACCCGGAGCCTGCTCCTCCGCGCCGAAGCGCGCGGCGACACCCGCACGAACCGCATCGAGACGGAGCTCAACCAGCCCTATCCGACGGTGTGTTACATCGATTACTGGGCCAAGTGGCAGCGCGGCTCGAACCGGCTCCTCACGCGGACTCACTGGCACGGCGCCCCCTTCTGCGCGTCGCTGCCCGTCCCCGCGGCGACGGGGACGCCGGGGGCCCGGAACAGCGCCTACGTGGCGAACCAGGGGCCGGTGATCGACGGCCTCGACCAGGACCCCAAGGTGCCTGCGCAGGGCCAGCCCGTCGCCGTGACCTGCCGCGCCGCCGATGCCGACGGCATCGCCCGCATGACGGTGCGATGGCGGCTCGAGGGGCAGACGACGTGGAACGCGGCGCCGATGGCCGATGGGGGCCTCAGCGGCGACGGCAAGGCCGGCGACGGCGTCTGGGGCGGCGCGATCCCCGCACAGGCCAACGGCGCGATCGTCGAGTTCTACGTCGAGGCCGAGGATTCCGCCGCCGCTGTCGGCGTCTTCCCGCCCGGATCGCCCGCCGCGGGCGCGAGCGCCATGTACCGCGTCGGCGACTCCTCGGTGGCGACGAAGCTGCTCCTCTACCGCGCGAACCTCCGCGCCGCCGACCACGAGTGGCTCTACGCCCGGCCGCGCCTCTCCAACGAGCTCGTGCCGGCAACCTTCGTCTTCGGCAACGAACGGATCTTCTACAACGTCGGCTTCCGGTTCCGGGGAAGCCCGTGGATCCGGCCCGGCAGCCCCGGTTCGGGCTACCGGTTGAAGTTCAACGCCGAGGACCGCCTCTTCGACTGCGAGGAAGAGATCAACCTTGACTGCAACCAGCAGGATGCCACCAAGGTCAAGGAGCGCACCGCGTACTACCTCGATCGCGCGATGGGCTCGGCGACGGAGGGCGTCAAGATCCCCTTCAGCGAGGAGCGCTTCGTCCGCTTCCGCTACAACGGCGCGGACGCCAACAGCTCGCTCTACCTCCACGTGCAGAAGATCGACCGCGACTACCTGGACTTCTGGTGGCGCGACGACGGCGACGGGGCGGTGTGGAAGATCGACGACTACTTCGAGATCGACTACGACACCACCCCGAACTGCAGGTGGCGGTGCAACTTCGTGTACCGCGGCGCCGACAAGGAGAGCTACCGGTACATCTTCAACCTGCGCACGCGCCAGAAGACGGACGACTGGACGCATCTCATCGGCCTCGTCGACTACCTCGCCAACTCGGACGGCGCGGTGATCGATGCGACGATCGCGGACCATGTCGACATTCGCGAATGGTCCGCGATCTTCGCCGTGCGGTTCTTCATCGGCGACTGGGACACGATCGGCTACCTGTACGGCAAGAACGCCTTCGTCTACAAGCCGCCGCGCGAGGACCGGTGGAAGATGATCCACTGGGACTCTGATCTGACCTTCGGGACCGGCGAGGTGGCCGGGCCCATCACGCCCACGGACTACTTCCCCGTGCTCCGCGACCTCTTCGCGCGGCCGCACGTGCGCAAGCTCATCTTGTCCGACTACGCGTATCTCCTCAAGCGGCCCGTCAACCGGAGCTTCATCGATCCCATCCTCGACATGTGGGCGAGCACGATGGCCGGCGAGCCCGCGGCCGGCGGCGTCGCCGAGATCAAGAGCTTCATCACGAGCCGCATCGCCAACATACAGGGCCGGCTGCCCGTCGCCGCGTTCGAAATCACGACCCGCGGCGGCGCGGACTTCGCGACCGACGAGGCCCGGGTGACGCTCGCCGGCACCGCGCCGGTCGCGGCGGATATCTTCACCGTCGGGGGCCGGGATCTCACGTGGGCGGTCAGGTGGCTCTCGGCGACGCAGTGGGAAATCGACATCGATCTTGCGCCCGGGCCCAATCAGCTCGCATGCGTCGTGTATCAGCGCGACGGGACGCTCGCCGGCGCCGACTCGATCACGGTGACCTCGAACCAGGTCCCGCCGCCCCACATCGACGGCATCGCTCCTTCGCAGGGCCTCCCGGCGGGAGGCACGGAGGTCGCCGTCATCGGCGGCGATTTCGCCCCCGGCGCGGAGGTCTTCTTCGGCCGCGCCGAGGCGCCGGCGGTCGTTTTCGTTTCGAGCGCCGAGCTCATCGCGACGACGCCGCCCGGGACGGGATCGGTGCCCGTGTTCGTTCGCAATCCCGACGGCGCCATCGGCGCGTTCCTGAGCTTCGTCTACGGAGAGACACCCGTCGAGGACGTGATCGTCTCCACGGTGACGCCCGCAAGCGGCCCCGCGTCGGGGGGAACGAGCGTCGTCGTGCGCGGACTGGGGTTCGCCGCGGGAGCGCGGGTGTTCTTCGGCGGCCGCGAGGCGACATCGGTCGCGCGGATCGACGACACGGAGCTGCGCGCCGCCGCGCCGCCGGCCTGGCCGCTGGTGACGACGGTCGGCGTGCTGGTCCGCAACTCGGACGGGAGCGAGGGATACCGCCCGCGGGCGTTCACGTACGTGAGCGACGAGCCGGACCCGATGACCTTCGCCTCCATCGCTCCGGCCGCGGGATCCGTCCGCGGGGGCTTCCAGGCGGCGATCGCGGGGACGAACCTCCCGTCGCGCCCGGAGGACTGCGCCGTCCTCTTCGGCCTGACCCCCGCCGCGGTCGTCTCGGCAGGACCGCAGGCGGTGACGGTCGTCGTCCCCGAGGGACGGCTCGGCCGCGCGGACGTGACCGTCGCCGACAGCGCCCGCGGGCTCAAGGTCACGGCGCCGCAGGCGTTCGAGTACCTCCCCGCCGCGGAGAGCTTCCTGCGCGGCGATGCCAACGGCGACGGGACGCTGAACGCGGCGGACGCGCTGCGCATCCTCGACGGCCTCTTCGCGACCGCCGCGCTCGATTGCCTCGACGCCGC
>JBFZCA010000401.1:0-4290 GCA_041308205.1 Planctomycetota bacterium
GACATGCGCCCGCGCCGCGGTCCGCGCGCGCCGTGAAGCCCGGACGCGCGCCGCGTCGCCGCGTGCGGCCGGCGGCCCACCGCGTGACGCACCCCGCACACAAGACGAGACGCAGGCGCGCTCGCGCACCCGCGTCTCGTCCGCAGCCGTAACGAAGAACGGTTACTTCTTCGCCCGCTTCTTGGCTTTCTTCTTTGTCGCCTTCTTTGCGGTTTTCTTCGCTTTCTTCGCCTTCTTGGCCATGCTGCTCCTCCTTCTGGAAACAACCGGTGACGAACCCTCAACGACTACGACTCGCCGCAACCACTACGAGAGAACATGCCGCACGTGAACGCTTCGCATCGGGAGCGGCCGCGCACACGACCTCCGCGTCGCGCCGCCCGATGCGCGTCGATCGCACATCGTCCCCCACGCTCCGGCGCAACCGCCGCCATCTCGCAACGCCGATCGATCGTCCGTGCTCTCTCGCACACGGGCGCCGGGAACACCGCGCGCGGCGTGCCGCCGCCCGCCGCACGAACTTCACCGTGATCGCCGTCGTCTCTTCGCTTCATGGCTTGCGCGCTGCGTTGCGTGGACTTATGCGAGACATGATACTCCGGAGGCACATGCTTGCCAAGCGAAAAAACGGGGCGGGTGCGAATTTTTCGCGCCATGCGCGAGGGGCGGAACAACGAACGCGCGGCGCGCGGATCCTAGCGAGGCTCCGCGCGCCGCGCGGCGTTCGCTCGATGCCGCCCGAACGGCGGCGTCGGACGCGACCTTCTATTCGCCCATCTCGGACGCGACGAACTCGAAGCTCTGCAGGCAGCTCTCGATCTGCGCCGCGGCGCCGCTCTCCTCGGTCCACACGCAGTTGACCATGCACGTCACCTTGCCGACCCACGCGAGGATCTGGCGGACCTGATACGTGACGCCGCCGTGCGCGCCGCGGCTGACGATCTCGTAGGCTTCCTGCAGCCCCATCTCGCGCGGCCCTTCATCGAGGAGCGTCCAGTCCGAGAACGCCTTCTTGATCTGATCCGCGGCGGCCGTCGTCTGCGCGCGCCGCGTGAGCTCCCGCGTGAACATCGTGCCGGCCATGCGCGCCATCGCGCCCGACGCCTCCCCGCGCGGTCCCTCGATCACCCAGGCATCCGGCATCGTCGAGAGCGTCCAGCCCTGCGGCAGCGATGCATACAATCCGCGGAAGATCTTCCGCCGTTCGCCGAGGGCAACGGCGCTCGCGCCGCCGCCGGGAAGCTCGCTCGGCGCCGTGGACCCCGGCGCCAGGGACGGCTGCCGTTGCTCGCGGAAGATCGCCATCGGATCGACCGGCAGCGGCGGGAGCAGGATGTCGCGCTCCACGAGATCCTCGCTGCCGTCGTCGGCCATGGCATCTTCCTTCGCCTGCGCCTCGAGATTCTCCTTCTCGCCCGCATCGAACACCACGTTTTCGATGAAGCGCGACAGCAACTTCACCCTGCCGTTCTCCCAGCCGATCACGACGGCGACAAGCTGGTTCGTCGCGGGATCCTCCACGACTTCCTTGATGGAGCCGTGGATGATGTACCCGTTCTTCATGAAGATGCTGCCCGCGTACAGCGAGTGAAACGAGCCCGCCAAGAGGCTCAGCGCCGCTCCCGCACACCACGCCGCGCGCACAGACCGATGCAAACGCTCCCGCATGATCCTCACCTCGTTCACTTCGTGCTCGGGTCCCTGCTCGCGCGCCCCGCGGCATTCGTGCCCAGAGAAAGCGCGATGACCGTATCCCACGAACCCCGGTAACCGGCCTCAACCACCGCCGCCGCGCCCGAGGGCGGGACCGCCAGCGCGACGGCCGCCGTCAGCGCGTCCGGTACGACCGCGGGCGTGGAGGCATCCGCCGCCGGCGCCGCCTTCGCGGCGACCTTCGGCCGTTCTTTCAACGCGCCGTAGGCGATCGCGCCCGACGTGCCGCCCGTGACGTACGGCCCCCACTGCGGCCACAGCAGCACCGCCGCGACGATCGCCGCCGCAAGCGCGGTCACCCCCGCACACGCCCACGCGCGGCGGCTCGAACGCTGCCGCACCACCCGCACCACCACGTTACGGCGCTGCGCGGCGGCGGGCGCGCTTTCGACCGATGCCTCGTCCGTCGGTGCGGCCAGGTCCTCCGTGATGTCATCGAGCGACACGTCCGTCGCCATGCTGCCGCTCATCGTCGCGGTCGCGGACGCGGTTTCCGTGAAGCCCGGGTTCCGGTCCAGCAAGCCGACCTGCTCCGCCGGCTCGGTGATCCCGAGCAACGACGACGCGCTGCTCAACTCGCCGCCCATCAGCGTTTCGGCCTCGGGGCCGGCGGCGACCACCACGGGGATCTCCTCCTCGGTCTCGCTGCTCGTCCCCAGTGATTCCGTGTCGAAGGACAAGGCTCCGCTGCCCACCGCCCCCGTCGTGTTCGCGGCGCCGGCATCTCCCGCCCTCGCGCCGCCCATGGGAATCTCGTCGGCCTCGTCCCACGCGGCCTTCGGGCCCGCGGTCCCTCCGGCCGGGACGTCCTCGCCGCGCAGCACCACCGTGGGGAGCCCCTCCTCCCGATTCTCGGTCGCGCCGGCCTTGTCCTGCGTCGGGTCTTCGAAATTCTTGCCAGTCATTTCACACCTCGATTGCCACACACTCTCCGGATCCCGGCGCCGCGCATTCACGCCGGCGCCTCCCGGCCGCGAGGACGATTTCCCAGCCCTTCTTCTGGAGAATTCGTCGCAGAAGTATACAATTGCGCTGATGGCGCGTCAAATAACGAGCCGTCCGGCCCGTGCGGCCCGTACGGCCCGGCCGGATCGGTTCCGGGAACATGGCGGCGGCGGACCGCCCATCACCGCGGCCGCCAATGGGATATGGAAGAACACCCCGAGACAGCCCACAATCCGGAGCGGCCCGCCGTCGAGGAATCCGCCCGCGGCGGCATCCCGCCATCGCCGGCCGGCATCCCGAACGACGGCCATGAGTCCGCCCTCGTGGCGGACGCCATCGCCGGCGGCCGCGATGCGTTCCAGCATCTCTATCGCAAGTACTTCCGCCTGATCTCGGTCGTGATCTTCCAGAGGATCTCCGCCGCAGCCGACGTCGAGGATCTTGCCCAGGAGACGTTCCTCCACGCGTGGCGAGGGCTCCCGCAACTGCGCGATCCCGCCCGTTTCGTGCCCTGGCTCCTCAGGATCGCGCGCCGCGTGGTCACGGACTGGCGTCGCGCCGCGGCCAGACGCCGGGACGATGACCGCAGGCTCGCCGATGCCCCCGCGGACGGCGGCGCGCCCGATGGCAGGATCGCGGCGGCCGAGGAGCAGGCGCGCATGCTGGCGGCGCTGCGCCGGATACCCGACCCCTACCGGATCGTCCTGACGATGCGCTTCCTGGAGGACCTGACGCCGTCGCAGATCGCGCTCCGCCTGGGCGAACCCGACGGGACGATACGAAATCGCATATTCCGGGCGTTGCAGAAGCTCGAGCGCGTGCTCCGCGCCGAGAAGGACTGGAGGAGGTAGCGCGGCGTGAGCTCTCGTGACATGTCCCGCACACCGGCATGCAAGGCGGCGGAAGATGCGCTCGCGCGCATCGTGACGGGCGAGGCCGATGCGCGCGAACGCGAGGATTTCTGCGCGCATCTCGCCGTCTGTCCGCGATGCAACGGCGCGCTCTCCGGCGTGCTCGTGCTCACGCGCGAAGTGCGCGGCGCGCTCGCGGCAACCGCCGCGCGCTTTCCCGAGGCCCCGCCGCTTGCCTTGCCGCCGCGCACCCGCGAGCAGGCCGCCCGGCATCCCGGCATGCGCACCCTCACGGACTTCGTGCTGCTGCTCGTGCTCGGCGTGGGGCTCTTCCTGCTCATCGCGCTCGCGTTCTTCAGCTTCCGTACGAGCGTGCGCGCGTACGATGCCGTCAGGACATTTCGCGCCGTGAACGCAACGATCGCGCTCACGCATCTCTGCGACCGGGTCCGCGCCCGCGCGCCGGAGGCGGCCCTGCAGGCAATGGCGTCGCGCGCCCGGCTGGATGCCCTGCGCGTCCTGGGTCCGGATGCGCTCACGGACCCGTGGGGAGCCCCCTACGTGATCGCGCCCGCGGGCGATCGCCTCGCGGTGCACAGCACGGGTCCGGACCGCGCGGATGCCGGCGGCGCCGGGGACGACATCACGCCCCGCTCGACGGCCCCATCGCTCTGCACGTCGCGGCAAACGCCCTCACATCGGCCTCGGCGATGACTGCCTTGGCGATCAGGAATGCGGTCAGTTCCCGCACGCTGATCTCCGGGAGCGGCTGCGTGCCGCC
>JBFZCA010000402.1:0-3934 GCA_041308205.1 Planctomycetota bacterium
GGGCCGCGGCCTCGAGCCGCCGCCGTCGCGAACGCCCGCGACCGGACGCGTTCCCCGCGCGTCCGGCCGCGAGTGTTCCTCGTTGCGCGGCCGCGGCGCGGCCGTGCGATGTCCTCCAAAAGCCGTGTTGTCGGCGCGCGTCATGCTTCCGCGCCGTCCTTCCCGTTCGTCGGGGGCCTGTGGGCCTTCTCCTGGTAGAGCTTCACCGCGCCGTCGAGCGCCGAGGCATCGGCCTCCGCGGCGCGCGCGTTCTCCTCGCGGATCGCCAGGTACACCTCCTTGCGGTGGACAGGCACCTTGCTCGGCGCGCGGATCCCCAATCGCACCTTGTCGCCGCGAATGTCGAGGACCGTCACTTCGACATCGTCCCCGATCATGATCGTTTCCTCGCAGGCTCTGGAAAGAACGAGCATCGTGGTTCAGGCTCCCTGGGGAACCTCCTCCCTGGAAAAGATGCCGTGGGCCGCCGTGTACTCGGGAGCCGTCAGGATGAGCTGCATGCCGAGGCGCGCGCGCGTGTTGATGACGACGGGCGCGAGCAGGTTCGCCGTGATCTGCCGGGGATCGTGCGGCACCGTGAGAATGACGGCGACGACGCCGTCGGCCGGGTCCGAGAGCTCGATGTCCTTCAGGTCCTCGGCGGCGACCGGCAGGCGGTACCGCGGGAAGAAGACGAGCGGGTCGGCGATGACGAAGGCCGTGTCGGGACGCTCGATCGCCTGCAGCCTGCGAAACGGGCCGTCCTCGGGGCGGTCGATCACCACGTACCGCGCGATGCCGGGAACGCCGACCAGACCTCCGGGAAAGGAGATGATGTCCTTCTCCCGCACCTCGATCTCTCCGAAACGAGTCGTGGGGAGCTTCACGGCGTCCGCCTGCCGTGCGGAGTCCGATGGGAACCCGCCGCCTGCCGGGAAGAAGTCGCGCGCGCCGGCCACGGTTCAGATCCTCTGGCCCGGCGCCGCGGCATTGGTCGCGGGGGCGGCTGCGGCGGCGGGGCAGGAGATCTGGCAGCCGGCGCCGTTCGGAAGCGAGAGAAACACGTGGATGTGGTCGAGCGTCGTGCTGGCGAGCGTCCGGTTGCGCAGCGTCACCTTCTCGATGCGGGCGGCGGCCGTGCGCAGGTCGTCGCGGACCTCGATGAGCGAGAGGCCGGTTTCGTGCGTCACGTAGGGGACAATGGCGCTCACGCGCATCGACGCGGGCCGGTCGTGCTCGAGAAGCTCGCCGATGCGCTCGGTCGCGTCGATCCGTTCCGCATCCAGGGCCGCGATGCGGTTGATGAGCGCGCGCTCGCGCTCGACGACGGCGTCGATGGCGTCCAGGTCGACCGAGAGGAGTATCCGCTCCTTGTGCTCGACCGTCTCGGCCAGCTCGCGGTGGGCATCCAGGTGCCGGTACAGAACCTCGATCAGCGTCTGTGCCAGCGGCTCAAGCTCGTGCTGCTGCACCACGGGGTCTCTCATAGCTCGCGTCCTTGCTCGCCGTCGCCTGCGGCGGATCGTTCCCCTGCGTTCATGCCGGCCGGGATGCCGATGCGCTCACGGTGTATGCAGTTGATGTCGGCGGTCGCGGCGGCGGCCTTGATCCGCGCGTCGCGGCGCGCGTTCACGGTCGGTGGGGCGAAGGTCTGTGTCAGGCGCATGGTTCAATTCCGTGGAAGGGGGAAAGCAAAGAACGTGCCGAACTTTCTCGGAAGGGTGAAAGCGGCGCCGCGGGCCTTTGCGAGGCCGTTCCGGTAATATCGCGGCCGGGCGGTGCGGCGGAAATTGCCGCGAGGGGCGAAGTCTGCCGCGCCCGCGCGCGCGCTCGGGCGGCGCAATCCGCGCCGCGCATCGGAGAGCGCGGAAAGGCGATCAATCCTCGGTGGCGGCGTCATGCTGCGCCTCGGCCGGGGCCGAGGCGGGCATTTCGGATGCGTCCGGCGCGGGCGATGCGGCGGGCGCTTCGTGGTCCTTCGGGTCGCCGTGTTCCTCGTGCGCGGCCTTGATGCGCACGACGAGCACCTGGCGCGCGCCCGTGAGCAGGTAGCGATCGAACGTGAGGCCGTACTCCTCGATGCGCTGCGCCGTCTTCTCGCGGTCGATGATGGCGATCTTCTCGAGCTCGGGCGCCGGGCCGATGACGATGGTCCCGAGAAACGGCGCCAGGCCCTCCGGGTCCTCCACGAACTCCGCCACATCGCAGATCCGGATGTAGTCGCTCGTGACCCGCGCGAGGGCCCTGAGCGCGATGATCGTCGCGTTCTTGGCGTGGTAGGCGTCCGGCGCGGGGGCGGGCGGCGCATCGCCGCGCCAGCTCGATGGCGACGGCCCCGAGATGAGCGCGTCGAACAGCCGGTCGAGCTCGTCGCGCCGCTCCTGCATGCGCGGCGGGACGTTTTCGACGTCCTCGGCGGGGGCCGCGGCTTCAAGGGAGGAGGGCGCGACCGTTGCGGGCACGGGCCTTTCGTCGGCCGGGAGCGCGTCCCGCGGCGGAGCCTCCTGCGCGCAGATCGCCGCAATCAGCACAAGTTCAGCAAGCATGGTTCTTTCCCCATTGCCGAGGCCGATCCCTCTCGCATCGCACGCGGCGCGCGTTTCCCCGGGGTGCGGCCGCTGCGTTCTCCGCCGGCGCCTTCGGGTTGTCGATGATCCGGCGCGCGCGGGCGGAGACTTCGATCACGTATGGTGTATATCGTACATTCGCCGGGAGTTGATCAGCGTGTTCAGGTCGGCGATTGCGTTGACGCTCGATTGCGCCCGAGGATGTCGCGGGACGCGAGGTGCGTCCCGCTCGCCCGCGGGGGGGCGGGCTTCAGGCGTGGGGGCCGGTGCCGCGCCTGAGCCTCCCCGATACCCATACGTGTCGTCGCCCCCGATGATGAACGCGCCCGGGCGGGCGGGGCCCGCGATTGCGGACCGTCCTGCCTGGGCGTCTCCAACCCGATTCACCCAATGCTCCTTGATAACGATACTTGCCCCTTCCCCGTGGAACCGTAGAAGCTGATCCTCTACGTTCAGAACCCGGTGTGTACCTTCGGCGGTCCCGAGCGAGCCGGCCGGCCCGTGCATGAGAGTACCGGCCCGCGTGTATGCGGCGGACTCGCCATCGGTCGCTGCGAAGCGCTCTTCTTCTTTCAGGGCGACATGGAAGGGCTTCGAGGACCGAGTGTGTTCTTTGTCGTGACGGGATGCAAGGCGCGCGCGAGCCTCGGCGAGGCACGCGCTGAACGTCGCGTGATCGGCCTCGGATGCCGCGTTCGGCTTTGCGGCGCCGCGCGCGAACGCATCCTGCCGGGCCCGAGATATCGGGGCGCCGGCGGCCTTGAGGTACTTATCGTTGAGCATGCGACTCCTCTTGCGGCGAGACGAGTAGCAAAAGGAGTGCCAAAGCCGTCCGCGGCGAAAAAACGTGCCTGCCGCGCGGAAAACGGGGGGCGCGGCCCGGCGCGGACACGATCGAAAGCGGCGGAAATTGCCGCTCGCGGCGGATTCTGCACCGCGCCCGGACTTTGTCCCCGATGCGACGGCGCGCGGCCGCCGTCGCGCGCCGCGCTCTTGTCGTCCGCCCCGCCACCCGGTTTAATTGTCCCTGCAGGGAGCACACTCGGCCGCGCCTCGCGGCGTCGGCCCGAGCCCCCGTCAGTGCTCTCTGCATTTTGTGTCAATTCGCGCGCCCGTAGCTCAATTGGATAGAGTGCCGGACTTCGAATCCGACGGTTGGCAGTTCGAGCCTGCCCGGGCGCGCCAATCATAAACGAAAGCTGCGAAGCGAGTTGCGGCTTGCTGCGTTTGTGGGCGCATCTCGCCCGGATGGGGTCGTGTCAAACGGAAGTCAAACATCGAACCCCCGGCGGGTGAAGGCGCTGAGACCCGCGTGCCGACCTTCCATCCATGGGACACCCCTATCAGATCCTGGATCCTCTCCGCGAGGAAGAGTACGAGGAGATCGG
>JBFZCA010000403.1:0-3383 GCA_041308205.1 Planctomycetota bacterium
GAGCACAGGGTCACGATGTCGATGTCGAAGTCCTCGAGCACCTTGAGCTGCGCGCGCGCGAGCTCGCGGTAGTCGCGCACGTACGTCCGGAAGGGAACGCCGATGTAGCGCGCCGCGTACATCATGTTGATCGGCTGCACGGGCACGCGATCGACCGCACCGCCCTGGGCGATGCGCGCGAGTCGTTCGCTCGAGTTCATGCGTCACCTCGTTCGGCGGTCGAGTCACGGAACAACGAGGATAGCCGAGAGGGACCGGCGTTGCCAGCCCCGCCGCCGGCGCGTACGATGGGCCATCGCGAAAGGAGTCGACCATGATCCACACCGCTCTTGCCACGATCACCGCCGGGGTCCTGACCCTCGGCGCCGGCGACACGCCGGCGCCGCGAACGATTCCGAACAGATTCTTCGCTCTGTGCATGGACACCCACGACTCGAAGAAGCGGACGCTCGCCGAGCAGGCGGGGCTCCTCAAGGAGCTCGGCTACGACGGCGCGGGACACCTCTGGCTCGACCAGGTGCCCGAACGGTTCGCCACGCTCGACGCGGCGGGGCTCGCGCTCTTCCAGATCTACGTCCGCATCGACATCGGCGCGGCGCAACCCTACGACCCCAAGCTCAAGGACGTCCTGCCCCTCCTCAAGGGCCGCCCCACCATGCTCGCCGTGATCGCCAGCGGCGCCAAGCCGTCGGACGAGACGCAGGACGCGCGGGGCGTCACGATCATCCGGGAGATCGCCGGCCTGGCCGCGCCCTCGGGCGTCAAGATCGCGCTCTACCACCACACCGGCGACTGGCTGGCGCGCGTCGAGGACGCGATCCGCGTGGCCGAGAAGGTCGGCCGCCCCGACGTCGGCGTCATGTTCAACCTCTGCCACTGGCTGCGCACGGACAAGGGACGCGACTACGCCGCGCTCATCGCGCGCGCCGGGAACCGCCTCTTCGCCGTCTCGATCAACGGCGCGGACGAGCGCGACCCCAAGGAGGGCTGGGAGCGCTACATTCAACCGCTCGGCCGCGGCTCCTTCGACATGCAGGCGTTCCTCGCGACCCTCGTCCGCGCCGGCTACACCGGCCCCATCGGGCTCCAGTGCTACGGCCTGCAGGGCGACGCGCGCGACGTCCTCGCCGAGTCGATGCGGGCCTGGCGGCGCTACGCCGCGGGCATCGCGGCTGGGAAGTGAGCCGCCGGCCGCTACGCCGTTTCCTCGAACCGGCTGCGCTCCAGGTTCTTGCGCACGCGGTCCGGCCGGAAGATCGTGCCGTTCATCGCGATGTAGACGCCGGGCGGGAGGCTCTGCACGGCGGCCGCGGCCATGCCTATGTTGAACACCGCGTCCGTCACGCGGAAGAGCGCCGGCTGAATCGCGCCCGTGAGCACGATGGTCTTTCCGGGAATGCCCCCGAGCGCCTTCGCCGTCTCGATCATCGTGTCCGTGCCGTGCGTGACGATGACGAAGGGGCAGGGGTCGGCCTCGATCGCCCGGCGGATCAGGAGCCGATCCTCCTCGGTCATCTCGAGGCTGTCCTTCTTCAGGACCGACTCGATCTCGAACCCGAACCCAACGAGCGCGTCGTCCAGGACCTCGCGGACCTGCGGCGGCCCGACCTCGTACTCGCTCTTCGCGTCGAAGTACACCTTGTCGATGGTGCCGCCCGTGGTGAAGAACTTGATCCTCATGGGAGCGCAATGCTACCGCGCGCCCGCCCGACCGGCAATGCGGCCCCGGGCCTTTGCCCCGCGGCCGGCTTCTCTGTACCATGGTGCGAATGCGGATCACGTTTCTGGGCGGCACTGATGAGATCGGCGCGAGCGCGCTCCTCGTCGAGACGGCGGGCGCGCGCATTCTCGTCGACTGCGGCATCAGGCTCGGCGGCCGGAGCCCCCTGCCGGAGCTCGACCGGGCCGCGGGCGGACTCGACGCCATCGTCCTGACGCACGGCCACCTCGACCACATCGGCGCCCTGCCCGTCCTCCACCGCAGCCTCCCCCACGTGCCCGTCTACGCCACGCCGCCCACGATCGCGCTCGCGCGGGTCATGCTCGGCGATGCCGCCAAGATCATGGCGCAGGAGCAGGAGCGCGAAGAAGAGCTGCCGCTCTACTCGGCGCAGACGGTCGCGAGCCTCCTGGAGCGCATGGTGCCCGCCTCGCCCGGCGTGCCCGAGCGGATCGGTTCCGATGTCTCCGTCACGCTCTTCCTGAGCGGCCACATCCTCGGCGCCGCCGCGGCCGGCATCGAGAGCCCGGAGGGCCGCATCCTCGTGAGCGGCGACATCTCGTGGACCGACCAGCTCACGGTCGCGGGCATGGGCGTGCCGCAGTTCAGGCCCGACACGCTCGTCCTGGAAAGCACGTACGGCGACCGCCTGCACGCCGACCGCGGCCGGCAGGAGGAGCAGCTCGCCGCCGAGATCTCCGCGCGCATCGCGCAGGGCGGCAAGGTCCTGATCCCGGCCTTCGCCGTGGGCAGGGCGCAGGAGGTGCTCCTCATTCTCAGGCGCGCGATGCGCCTGGGGCGCATTCCGCGCTTCACGACCTGGGTCGACGGCCTCGTCAGGCCCGTCTGCGGCCTGTACACGAGCTTCGCCGCCTTCCTGCGCCCCAAGCTCCGCGAGCTCATCGAAAAGGTCAACGATCCCTTCTTCGGCGACGTCGAGGAGATCAAGCCGGTGGCATCGCCCGCGCAGCGCAAGGAGATTCTCGCGGGGCCGCCGTGCGCGATCATCGCCAGCTCCGGCATGCTGTCGGGCGGCGCGAGCGTCTTCTACGCGCGGGCGCTCGCCGGCGACCCCGCCGCGCTCATCGCCGTCACCGGCTATCAGGACGAGGAATCGCCGGGGCGCCAGCTCCTGGCCGCGGCCGAGGGGCAGACCGCGTCGCTCACCCTCCAGGGGACCGCGTTCGAGGTCAAGTGCGCCGTCAGAAAGTACCAGCTCTCGGCTCACGCCGATGCGAGCGAGCTCGTCGGGCTCGCCGCGCGCCTGAAACCCGCCGACACCGTGCTCGTCCACGGCGGCGGCGAGAGCCGCGCGTCCCTCGCGCGGCAGCTTTCGACCGAGCCTGTCGGCCGGATTCACCTGCCTCTCGCGGGCCAGACGCTGGAACTGGAGGGCAGGCGGCGCGGGCAGTCGGTCCGCACGGCGCCCATCGGCGCAGGCCGCCCTCTCTGCGGCAACGCCGGCGAGCTCGCCGACAAGGCCATCACCCTCCGCGGTCACCGGGCCGCGTGGCAGGTCGCCCATCTCCTGCGCCTGTGGGGCGAGGCGGGGCTCGCGCAGGAAGACGCGCAGAAGCTGCTCCTGGACAGCGGGCGCTTCGCCGCCGATCCGCGCCGCCCCTTCAGCCTCAAGCCCCTGCCGGCGGCGGGCGCGCCCGCGGCG
>JBFZCA010000404.1:0-23978 GCA_041308205.1 Planctomycetota bacterium
GTGCTACGGCTTCTACTCGCAGCCCGACTGGGTGGGCAACTACACGATCCGCGCCGAGCGCATCGGCAACCGGAGCACGGGGGCGGGCACCAACTTCCCGGTGCCCTGGGGTTGTGCGGATGCGCATTTCAAGGTCGAGCGCATAGGCGATCAGTACTCGTTCCACTACAAGGAGAACGCCGCCGGCGAGTGGATCCTGTTTCACAGCGTCGTGTGCGCGGGCCAGACGGTCATCGATGTCGGGCTCTTCGCCAAGAACTGGACCGCGGACGCGCCCATCAGGGCGCGGTTCGATTACTTCCGCCTCGGCGACCCCGCGAGCGTCGCGCCCGCGTTCGATCCCGTGCCCGACGATTGCGCCCTCGCGGGCCTCGCGTACTGCAAGACGATCGCGCCCCGCCAGGCCTATCCCGCGCCGACCTGGTCGCTCGCAGCGGCTCCGGCGCCGGCGAACCCGCCGGCCATCGACGCCGGCGGCCGCGTGACGTGGATGCCGGCCGCGGCGGACAACGGCGCGACCTACACGTTCACGGCGACGGCGGTGAACGCCGGCGGGTCGGCGTCCGCCGTCTGGAGCGTCGCGGTCAGCGATGCGTTGCGAGACGACTTCGACGGTCCCGAGCTTGCGCCGGGCTTCGACTTCTACACCCCGCAGACGGGGCCCACGCTCGCCCTCGACGGCGGGCTCGCGCGGCTGCACTTCGAGGCGACGGGCGATGACGGCCTGGACTACGACACCTGGGCCGGGTTCGACCGCATGCCCAGGATTCAGGCGCCGCTCGCGAGCTGCGGGGATTTCGTCATCGAGACCGTGCTCACGGTCGTCGAGCCCGTGGGGCCGCCGGCGTACTTCCACGGCGGCCTCTGGATCGGCTTCGCGGGCGGGGGCGTCGACGGCGTCATGTGGGGGCCGTACATGAGCGCGGCGCAGCTCAGGCTCGAGCGCATGGGCGTCAACATGCCGCAGACCCAGATCGCGACGAGCGGCGCCGCGGAGCTCGGCCTGCGCATCGAGCGCCGCGGGGACGCGTTCGTGTTCTCGTACCGCGACGGCCCGGACGGCATGTGGATCGATCACTGGACGCAGTCGTTCGCGGGCGTCGAGGTCGACCAGGTCGGCGCGGGCGCCAAGAACTACGGCGGCGGCGTGGCCGTGACCTTCGATTTCGACTACCTGTACGCGGAAACGCCCGAGCCCGAAGCGCCCGTGCTCGATAACCCGTGCCCCGATTCGATCAACACGACGACCGCGGGGAGCCTGTTCGCGAAGCGGCTCGCGTACCGGGCGGGAACGCCGCTTCCGACCGCGGTCGAGGTGCAGGGTCCGGGCGCGTTCGATCCGGCGACGGGCCTCTACACGGTCGTGCCGGAGGCAGCGGGCCAGGCAGCCGTGACGATCACGGCGACGATGCCGGGAATGCCGGCTGCATCCCTGTCGTTCAGTGTCACGGCGCTCGCGCGCCCGTCGCATTTCGAGGATTTCGAGCTCGACGCGATCGAGGAGCTCGACGCGCCGTGGGAGCTCTACAATCCGGCGCTGATCGACCCGCCGCCCTTCGACATCGCGGGCGGGGCGGGCATGCGCGCGCTCCGGCTTCACACCGACGCGGGCATCGCGTACGACCACTGGGCGGGCGTCGACAACGCGCCGCAGTGTCGCGCAAACGCCTTCGGCGTTCCCGACCTCGCGGGCGACTTCACCGCCGAGGCGAAGCTGACGCTCATCGAGTACAACCCCTTCGGCGCGCCGGAACCGTTCCACACCGGCATCACGGTCGTCTTCGGCACCTACGAGCTGTACTACTGGGGGTTCATCAACGGCACGGATCTGCTGCTGGAGCGCAGCGGCGTCAACGGCCTGGCCTTCATGGCGAACGCGTCCCCCACCGTGACGTTCAGGGTGAGGCGCGAGTGCAACACGTACTACTTTCTCGCAAAGCCGGAAGGCGGCGAGTGGCAGCTCGCGTCCGTCCAGACGCAGCCTCCGGAGTGGGGCGTGCCGCCCTCGCACGTGGGGCTGATTCTCAAGACCTACGGCGGGACGGGCGCGACCGTGACCGTGGAATGCGAGTACTTCGACATCTTCGCCGCCGGGTCCGATCCGGGCGAGCCGCAATTCCGCCGCGGGGATGTCAACCAGGACGGCAAGGCCGACATCGCGGACCCGATCGCGCTGCTCGGCCATCTCTTCACGTCCAAGCCGCTGCCTGCGTGTCCCGATTCGGCCGACGGGAACGACGACGGCAAGCTCGACATCGCCGACGCCATCAAGATCCTCGGCCATCTCTTCGCCGCCACGGGCCCCCTGCCGGCGCCCTTCGGCGGGTGCGGCGCCGATCCGACGCCGGACGCGCTGCCCGTGTGCGTGTTCGACCCGGCGAAGTGCCCGTGAGGCGCGTCCCCGCGCGACGGGGCACGCAGTGCAAACCGAGAGCAACGCACAGGCCCGCGCTACTTCTTCACGAGCATGGCGGCGAAGCCGCCGCGGGGAAGCATGGAGATGGCGAGCACGCCGGCGCGCGTCATCGTGCCCGTCGAGACGGCGAAGCCCTTGCCCCCGGCGCTGTCGCCGATGTGCGTCAGCGCGTAGGAGCCCTCGTCGAGGAAATCGAGGGAGCACGTGCCGCTCGCCAGGCTCTCCAGGCCGTTGATGCCGCCGACGTACCAGTCGTTCCCCCGGCGGCGCGCGATCACCGCCGTGGAGCCGGGCTCGCCGGCCAGCAAGCGCGTGTCGTCCCACGCGGCCGGGACGGCGCGCAGGAAGCCCTTGACGGGCTCGGGCAGGTCGCGGAACGCGCTCACGCGGTCGGCGAAGTGAACGAGCCCGCACTCGAACACCACGGCGAGCGCAAGCTCGTGCGCCCAGGTCGTCAGCGGCTCGTTCCCGCCGTTCGTGAAGGCGACGGGGGTGTAGTCCATCGGGCCGACGACGTTGCGCGTGAAGGGCAGAATCGTGTTGTGCCGGAACGCGGCGGCGGGATACTCCTTGTCGAAGGTGTAGCACTCGGCGCCGCGCACGGCCTCCATGGCCAGGAGGTGCGGATACGTGCGCGACCAGCCGCGCGGCAGCGTGCAGCCGTGGAAGTTGACGAGCATCCTGAACTCCGCCGCATCCTTCAGGATGTCGTGATAGAGCTGCATGATGTTCTGCTTGTCGCTCTGGAAAAAGTCGACCTTGACGCCCTTGACGCCCCGCTCCCTGAGCCGCGCGAGCTCGGCGCGGCGCGCCTCGCGCGCCGTCATGCGGTCGCGGGGCGCCTCGGTGACGATGTTGTGCGGCCCGCCGGAGTTGTACCAGAGGAGCGCGCCGACGCCCTGCGCGCGCGCGTGGTCGAGGACATCCTCGACCGTGCCCTGCTGCATGATGTTCCAGTTGGCATCGATGAGCGTGTACTCCCACCCCATCTCCTTCGCGAGATCGACGAAGGAGTTCAGCTTGTCGGCGGATTTCGGGCTGTCGTGGTCGGACCACCAGCTCCAGGAGACGCGGCCGGGCGCGATCCAGCTCGTGTCGCCGAGCGTGCTCGGCGGGTTGAGGTTGAGAACGAGCGTGCTCTCGACGATCGGCGCGAGCGTCCGGCCGACGATGATGGCGCGCCACGGCATCGTCCAGGGCAGCGTCGAGGTCGGGAGCACGGCCCCGACGCCGTTCCCCTCGGCCTCGTCCGGCATGCGCAGGCGGTAGACGTTCTGCGAGGGAACGGCCGCGAAGCGCGTGCCGCAGTATTCGCCGTCGACCGCGGCCTCGGTGAAGAGCATCCAGCCCGCGGTGGCCGGCCAGATGCTCTTCATGTCGGTGATGTTCGTATAGCTCGGGTCGAAGATCTGGAACAGCGCGGGATAGGCCCAACCCGCCTTCTTCGGCGACGGCGTGCCCGCGGAGATGCCGTTCAGGTACAGGGGCTCGTAGGCGGGAGTCCACTGCGATGCCTCGTCGTAGGGCTGTATCCACGCGCGCGAGCCCGCGGGCGCCCTGAAGCCGGTCGCCTCCTCGACGACCGTGCGAGGTCCCTCGCCGCTTCCCGGGAACACGTACCTGAAGGCGACGCCGTCGTCGTAGGCGCGCACGACGAGCGAGAGCTCCTCGCCCTGCGCGTTCGCGAACGTGAGCGTTCTCTCGACGAAATCGTTGCGGCACACGCGGCGCTTGCCGTGCGGCATGGCGTAGGATTCCCGGACCTCCGTCGCGCCGCTCGCCCGGACGAACGCGAGGCCGTCGACGAACGCGGCGTCCTGCCTGACGATGCCGAGCGGCGAGAACGGAACTAGCTCGTGTCCGGCCAGACCGACCTTGTAGTAGAGCCGCTCGGCGGCGGGGTAGTCCGCCTGCCCCTCGAGCGATGCCAGTGCCACGGTCATGGTCACGCCGCCGCCGGGCGATGCGACCTGCCAGACGTTCGATGCCGCGCATCCGCACATACAGAACCCCGCGAGAAGACCTCCGATCAACGCGCGCGCCATGAGTCCCCCCTCCTCTCCGTCATGCCTGTGCCGCGGCCGCGATCTCCTCGTGCGCGAGGAGCGGCGTCGCGCCCGGCTTGGATGCGACGAGCGCGCCGATCACGTTCGCGAACCGCGCCGCCGCGCCCGGATCTCTGCCCGCGAGCAGCTCGGCCGCGAAGGCGGCGGCGAACGCATCGCCCGCCCCCACCGTATCCGCGACCTTCACCTCGATTCCCGGGACATGCCATTCCGCGCCGCCGGCGTACACCGCGCACCCCGCGGCGCCCTTGGTCACGCACACGGACTGAATGTCGAAATCGCGTGCGAGCTGCCGGCAGGAAGCCGCCGCATCGCCGCGGAGATCCGCGATGTCCGCGAGCACGCGCAGCTCATCGTCGTTGATCTTGAGATGCGTGGCCGCCGCGAGGCACCAGCGGATCACCCCGGGATCGACGAAGGGCGGCCTGAGGTTGATGTCGCAGAGCTTGATTCCGGCCGTGCTCCGCTCGATCGCCGTGCGAATCGTCGTCCTGCTCGCGGCGCTCCTCTGGGCGAGCGAGCCGAACGCGATCGCGCGCGCACGCGGCAGCGCCGCCGCGAGCGCGGGCTCGAATGCGATCGCGTCCCAGGCCGCATCCCGCGTGATCGTGAACGTGGGCTTTCCCGCCCGATCGAGGGCGACCGCCACGGTGCCCGTCGGCAGGGCCGGGTCGACCTGCAGGAGATCGCGCGGGAGGCCGGCGCGCTCGGCGGCGGCAAGGATCTCCTCGCCCAGGGCGTCCGCCCCCACTCGCGCAACCGCGCCCGCGGCGACGCCGAGCTGCCGCGCGTGAAACGCCAGGTTGAACGTCGCCCCGCCGAGCTTCTTCCCGTCGGGGAAGAGGTCCCACAGCACCTCGCCGATGGTGATGAGATCGCACATGATGGCTCCGCTCACGCCCCGCGCTCCTCGACCGCGCACCACGATCCCGCCGCGGCCGACCGGTAGATCGCATCGCACACCGCCTGGAGCCGCACGCCGGCCGCCAGGTCGGGCGCGGCGGGACGGCCCTCGGCCGCGGCGCACAGGAAGCTGTAGAGGCACGCGATGTGGCCGCGCACCCAGCCGATCGAGTTCTTGCCGCCGATCGCGTTCTTGTCGGGGTAGTTTCCCACGGTGGGCAGCCAGCGCCAGCCTTCGTCCGGCCGGCGCTGGTCGAAGACATCGAGCCGGTTGGGCGTCATGAGGTCGAAGCGCATCGCGCCGCCCGTTCCGTGGACCTCGATTCTCAGCTCATCGAGCGAGCCCGCGGCAATCTTGCTGACCTCGGCCGTTCCCGCGCCGCCGCCCGCAAGCCGGAGCAGCGCGACCGCGTGGTCCTCGGCCGTGGGCGGGCCGGCGTCCGCCCCGCCCACCGCCACGCGCCTGCCGGGCAGCGAGATCCGCGTCGCGGCCGAGACCTCGGCGATCGGCCCTGCGAGAAGCTCCAGGAGATCGAAGAGGTGCGGCCCGAGGTCGTTCACCACCCCGCCGCCGCCGTGCTCGACCGTCGATTTCCAGTTGAGCGGCTTGCGCGCATCGAGGGTGCCGCTGTGGAGGTACGATCCCCGCGCGCAGAGAACGTCGCCCAGGAACCCCTCGCGCGCGAGCTCGGCGGCCTTTACCGTCGCCGCGAAGAAGCGGTTCTGGAGCACCATCTGGCCCGTCCCGCGGTAGGACGCGAGCTTCGCCCCCACCGCGCGCGCCTCATCGAGCGTCGCCGCGAGCGGCTTTTCGCAGTAGATGTGCTTGCCGGCGTCGATCGCCGCGCACAGGGCCTCGCGGTGGCAGGCGTTCGGCGTCGCGATGTGCACGATCTCGATCGACGAATCCTCGATGATCTCGCGCCAGTCCCGCGCCGCGCGCGTGAAGCCGCCGCGCGCCCGCGCCGCCTCGGCGGTCTCGGGGCGCGAGGTCGCCACGGCCGCGAGCTCGTAGTCGCCGGGCAGGCGCTCGTAGTAGAAAGGCAGCGCACGGTACGCGAACGCATGCACCCTGCCGATGAAGCCGAACCCGATGAAGCCGACGCGGCGCCGCATCCCCACCTCCCCCCGGGCGTTCATGCCTGCGCGGCGCGGTACTTTCCCCGCAGGCCGTTCCACCGAATGCGGAGCAGGTCCCGGAACATCCGCAGCGAGTCCTTGAGCGTGTGGACGCGCGAGTCCGCGCTGTTCCGCCACACGACCGGCAGCTCGACGATCTTGAGGCCGAGCCGGCGCGCCAGGAACAGGATCTCGACGTCGAACGAGAAGCCGCGCAGGCGCTGCACGGCGAAGATCGGCGCGCACCGGTCGCGGCGGAAGCACTTGAAACCGCACTGCGTGTCGTGAATGCCGCCGATGACGAGCGCGCGCACGAGCCAGTTGAACACGCAGCCCATCCGCTGCCGGTACCAGGCCTGCGGCACGGCAATGACCGAGTCAGGCAGCGCGCGCGACGCGATGACGATGTCGAAACCCTCGTGCGCGCGGGCCATGAACTTGGGAAGCTCCTCGATGGGCGTCGAGTGGTCCGCGTCCGTGAAGAACACGAAATCGCCCCGCGCCGCCAGGAACCCGCTCTTGACCGCGCAGCCCTTGCCGAGGTTCACGGGGTGCCGGACGATCCCGAGTTGCGGCACCTCGCGCTGGATATGGCGCACGACGTCGTAGGTGCTGTCGGTGCTGCCGTCGTCGACGACGATCACCTCGTAGGCGTAGCCGTTGTTGCCGAGGAAGGCCACCGTCTCGCGCACGGTCGGCGCGATGCGCCGTCCCTCGTTGAAGGCGGGGATGACGAGGCTTATGTGCGGCTCGGTCCCTTGCATCGGCTCCTCGCGCGGCGAGCGTTCCGCCCGGCATCCCGGGCGAGCGTTCCGCCGGGCCGCCGTCCACTATACCCGCGGGCGGGGGGCAAGGGAAGCGCGGGATTCCCGGGCGGCGCGGCCGCGCCGCCCCTTGACCGATGCGCGGGTGAACCGTACCATACATGATTCTATTTCGGTCCGCGGAGGACCAAAAGGACCCCGCGCGGGCCGCGGCCGGACGCCGCGGCGCCTCGCGCGAAGCGGGTCGTCCG
Source organism: Planctomycetota bacterium (assembly GCA_041308205.1). Taxonomy (GTDB): domain Bacteria; phylum Planctomycetota; class UBA8108; order UBA8890; family UBA8898; genus UBA8898. The sequence goes on from JBFZCA010000404.1 coordinate 7,520, forward strand.
CGGCATCGTCCCGTGCGACATCGAGGCGCGTCGGGCCGTTGCCTCCCGGCAGCGGCATGCCGGCAATCCGTTGTGTTTGGCGGCACGGACCGGCGCGCATGGTCAACGGCGTGCGACGCGGGCGCCTGAGAAGCGCCCGCCGCGCGGCCGCGGCAGTCAGCAGAACCAGGAGGTGAGTGAATGGCACAGGGTCAGGAACAAGCGGCGAAGACCTACCCGGTACCGGACGCATTCAAGAAGAAGGCGCACATCAAGGGATGGGCCGAGTACGAGAAGCTCTACAAGCGTTCCATCGACAAGCCGGAGGAGTTCTGGGCCGAGGTCGCCGAGCGCATCACGTTCTTCAAGAAGTGGGACAGCGTCCTGAAGTGGGACTTCTCCACCGCGAAGGTCGAGTGGTTCGGCGGCGCGAAGCTCAACGTGTCCTACAACTGCCTCGACCGCCACGTCGAGGCCGGCAAGGGGAACGACCTGGCCATCATCTGGGAGGGCGACGACCCGAATACCTCCAAGAAGTACACGTACGCGCAGGTGCTCGCCGAGGTCGAGAAGTTCGCCAACGTGCTCAAGGGCCTGGGCGTCAAGAAAGGCGACCGTGTCGCCCTGTACCTGCCCATGATCCCCGAGCTCGCCTTCGCGATGCTCTCCTGCACCCGCATCGGCGCGGTCCACAGCATCGTCTTCGGCGGCTTCAGCGCCGACTCGCTCCGCGACCGCATCAACGACTCGACCTGCAAGATCCTCGTGACATCGGACGAGGGCCTGCGCGGCTCCAAGCGCATTGCGCTCAAGAAGGTCGCCGACGAGGCCATCGACAAGGCGAAGTGCGTCGAGCACTGCATCGTCGTCAGGCACACGGGCGGCGGCGTTGCCATGAAGGAAGGCCGCGACCTGTGGTGGGACGAGCTCATGGCGAAGGCCGCGCCGAAGTGCCCGCCCGAGCACATGGATGCGGAAGACCCGCTGTTCATCCTGTACACGTCGGGCAGCACGGGCAAGCCCAAGGGCGTGCTCCACACGACCGCCGGCTACCTCGTCTACGTCGCCTACACGCACGAGGTGATCTTCGACTACCACCCGGGCGACGTCTACTGGTGCACGGCCGACATCGGCTGGATCACGGGGCACTCGTACATCGTCTACGGGCCGCTCGCCAACAAGGCCATCACGGTGATGTTCGAAGGCGTGCCGAGCTATCCGGACTACGGCCGCTTCTGGGATGTCATCGACAAGCACAAGGTCAACATCTTCTACACGGCGCCCACCGCGATCCGCGCCATTCACGCCCAGGGCGACGATCTGGTCAAGAAGCGCTCCATGAAATCCCTGCGGCTCCTCGGCACGGTCGGCGAGCCGATCAACCCGGAGACCTGGGAGTGGTACCACGAGATGATCGGCGGCGGGCGCTGCCCGATCGTCGACACGTGGTGGCAGACCGAGACGGGCGGCATCCTGATCACGCCGCTCCCCGGCGCGACGGATCTGAAGCCCGGCTCGGCCACGTTCCCGTTCCCCGGCGTCCTGCCCGGCATCGTCGACGAGCACGGCAAGCTCAAGGAAGGCAACGGCGTCACCGGCAACCTGTGCATCCTGCGGCCGTGGCCGGGCATGGCGCGCACCGTCTACGGCGATCACGCCCGCTTCGTCAAGATGTACTTCAGCCAGTACAAGGGCAAGTACTTCACGGGCGACGGCAGCCGCCGCGACGAGGACGGCTACTACTGGATCACCGGCCGCGTCGATGACGTCATCAACGTGTCCGGCCACCGCCTCGGCACGGCCGAGGTCGAGAGCGCGCTCGTGTCGCATCCGTCGGTCTCCGAGGCGGCCGTCGTCGGCATGCCGCACGAGATCAAGGGCACGGGCATCTACGCGTTCGTGATCCTCTCGGCCGGCCAGACGCCGAGCGAGGACCTCCGCAAGGCGCTCATCGCGCACGTGCGCAAGGAAATCGGCCCGATCGCGACGCCCGACAAGATCCAGTTCGCGCGGGGCCTGCCCAAGACCCGCAGCGGCAAGATCATGCGGCGCATCCTCAAGCGCATCGCCGCGAACGACATCGGCGACCTGGGCGATACAACGACGCTCGCGGATCCGACGGTCGTCGACGAGCTCGTCAACACCCGGCTGTAACCGCAGCGGCCGGCGCAGTCACGGCGGCCCGCCGCATCGCGCGCGATGCGGCGAGCCGCCGTCTTGTTTTTCACTGCGCTGCGGGCCGATTCGGCGCGCCTTCCCGCCGCCGGCCGAAGCTGTACGCAGCCTCTGTCTGCGGGTACAATACTCGCGCCCTGCGGGGAACGCGCGCCGCATTCGCGTCGTTCGCAGGCGCCGGCCTCGATCGAGGTGGTGTGCACATGAAACGGACGGCGATCATCGCAGGATCGTTCCTGACCGCGATCCTGGCGCTCATCATTGCAGGGCAGCTGACCCGGCGGGGACCCGGGGCGGAGCCGGGCGGCCCCGATGCGATCCCGCCGGCGAAGAACTTCTCCCTGGACATGCCGATCTTCGATCCGCGCAGCGGCGAAGAGATCATCCGGATCTCCGCCGCGCTGAAGGACAGCGCCGAGATCAGGATGACCGGGAAGTCGCGGATCGAGCATTCCTACGAATTCGGCAAGGGCACGGTTCGAGTGCCGATCGCCGCGGGTTCCGTGATGGGCGGCGCCAAGGAGGCGGGGAGCCTGCGCGGCCCGTCGTCGTTCACGCTCGAATTCGAGCAGGCATCCTACCGGACCGTCGATGCGGACATCGCCGCGCCGGGGGCCGCCGCGACGGGACAGTCCGCCCGCATTGCGCTGCCGGGAAACTGCACCGGCACCTTCGACGACGGCACGGTCGTGCGCTTCAAGTCGCTCGATGTCAATTACCACACGCAGGGCCTCGTCGAGCTGCGGAGCTCGCAGCCGGTCCAGATCGAGCGCGAAACGCCGTTTCTGAGGCTTTCCGGGAAAGCCGGGCTCACGGGGAAGTTCGACCGCCGGGAGGGCGTCTACAAGATCGAGTTCCCGGCGCCGGTCTACGCGTTCATGCGCCGCGAGGCCGGCCAGGCCTTTCTGGGGCTGCGGGGCTCGGAGGCGAAGACCGGGACGGCTCCCACGTACGTGTGCGTCAAGTGCGACGGCGTGCTGGCGCTGGACTGGGGCGCGCGCCGCATCGTGTTCGATCGCAACGTCGTCATCGCCCCCACGGAGAATCCCGAGGTGCCGGTCGCCGCGGGCGATCAGCGCATCGAGTGCCATCGGCTGACCGTGAGCCTGGACCCGGCCAAGGAAGAGCTCGCGGGCGCCGCGGCCGAACGCGGCCCCGATCTGCCCGTGCGCGCGGTCTGGGGCACCGTGAGGATCGAGAGCGGCAAGGCCGTGTGGGATGCGGTCGTCGACACGGCCGAGCTGACCGACGGCCCGCACATGTGGGGCAAGACCAAGGACTTCCGGTTCGACACGACGGCCGCGCGCATTGTCATGGACAACCGCGCCCGCCTGGCGCGCCTCTTCGGGCCGATCAAGACCTTCATCGACCAGGAAGTCCCCACCACCAAGGACAAGCTCCCCTCGGCGTGGGATCTGGACGCCGATTACGGCGAGGTGCTGTTCAACGAGGGCAAGGGCTTCACGATCAAGGAGATCACGGCATCGGCCGATCCCGCGCTGCCGTCGCCGAACGCGATCCGCTTCCTGAGCCGCAAGGAAGGCGCGGTGCGCGCCGAGGGCGGGAAGCTCAGGTACGATGTCGAATCCCAGACGCTCCTCGTGACGGGCGCGCCTCCCCGCCGGCCGTTCGTGCATGTCGCGCGCCCGGGAGAGAAGCTCCTGGCCGAGGCCGAGCGCGTGAGCTTCTCGTTTCGCGAGGGCTGCATCGTGCTCGAGGAGCGCGTCGAGACCAAGGTGACGCAGAAATCCGAGCGCGCCGGCGAGCACGTGCACCGCCTGAACGCCCACTGGGCCCGCATCGCCGGCCAGGCCGACACCGGCGTATCGAGCGTGATGGCCCGGGCCAAGGATGCGGCCGAGCCCCTGTGCCTCGAATACGACGGCCCCCCGCGATGCCGCCTCATCGGCGGCAGCCTGCTGTGGGAGCGCGAGCGCGATGTCGCCGTCGTGTCGCCGTTCCAGGACATTGCCGCGCAGCGCATCGTGTTCCTCACGGGCGAGCTCCAGTGCCGAGAGCTGCGGTTCCTGCCTGCCGCCGCGAAGGTGAGCGCCGCGGGCAACGTGGCGATCCGCCTGCGGACGGAGCACGGCGAGTTCACGATCAACGCCGATGAGGCCGAATGCGCCGTCGATCCCGCGCAGATGGAGGACAACGGCCCGCCGGCGTTGACCGTGCTGCGCAGCATCAGGGCATCGGCCGATGCCGGGAAAAAGGTCGTCCTGCAGGGCGACGAGATCCAGGCCGAGGCGGGCGAGCTGGACTACGATGCCGCCGATGACATCCTGCTGCTGAAGGGACCCGATCGGCAGCGGTTCCGCTACATGGGCACGGCCGGCGCCGACGAGCTCGCGGCGCAGACCGTGACCTTCGTGCCGTCCGAGAACCGGGTGACGCTCTCGGGCGGCGTCGCGGGGCTCGTGCACCAGAAGAACTGGGGCGGCGTGCCGCAGGTCCAGGGCGACACGCGGGTGCCGAGCACTCCCTGGCGCTACGAGGCCCGCACGGCGCAGGTCCAGCTTCGCCGGGAAGGCAAGGCCTGGCTCATTGCCGGGCTCACCGCCCAGGGCGATGTGCGGCTGGCCAACGACGACATGCCGATCCAGGTCACGGGCGACCAGGTTGCCTTCGACCCCGGCACGCAGACCATCACGTTGGGCGCGCCGCAGCAGAGCGCATCGTTCCAGACGATCCGCTACGGCACCCCGCCCGAGGCGAGCTGGCTGAACGCCCGCACGATCAAGATCCAGCGCCGCGAGCGGCTCGAGCAGGGCAAGGCGTACCCCGAGATCGTCGGGATCATGTCCGACGATGTGACCTGCATCTTCCACCTGCGGTCGTTCCAGAAGACGGGAACGCTGCCCCAGCTCGTGCCGGACAAGATCACGGTCAACGCCGACACCGTGAATCTCATCGTCCCGGCGGATCGCGCGGCCGCGAATGCGGCGGCGCTCCAGGCCGAGGCCGCCGGGCACGTCGGTTTTCGAACGTCGGCCGAATCCCGAAACGCCCCGGCGTACTTCGGGTCCGGCGCGCGCGCCGACTACCAGCACAATCCGTTCAGATTCCGGCTGCGCGGCGATCCCGGGGGCGACAAGGCCACGGTGACGCATCCCCTCGGCACGATGAAGGACCAGATCATCACCATCCGCCGCCGGAACGACGGATCGCTGCAGATCGGGACCGATGAGTCGCCCTCGCCGCCGGAGGGCGGTCCGGCCGACCGCTGAACGCCGAACGACCGGCGGGCGCCGCGGCCTCGGCCGGCGCGACGATACTTGCCGGGCGCGGGTTTGTCCTGTACCTTACTGCTGTACGGCGGCGCCGCGCACTTCCTGCGCGGCGTGCCCGCGGAGACGCGGTTCCCGCCGCTTGTACCCGCAACCGACCGGCGCCGGAGGGCCGTAATGCGCGCGAGCACCGCCTGTCATCTTCTTGTTCTAGCCGTCGCCTGTGTTCCGATAACGGGCTGCGCGCTCTTCAGCGGCGCCGAGTTCTACCTGGTAGGGTCGCGCGTCGCCGTGATGCCGTTCCGGGGGACCGACGGCAAGTGGTACGGGGAGCACAAGACCGCGAACATGATCTACCAGCGCGCATGCGCGGTCCTCGCGCAGGGCGGCGCGACGATCTGCCAGAGCGAGAAGATCCTGAACGAGGTGGTGATGCACGATGGGCGCACCGACCCGCCGTGGGTAACGTACGGCGAGCAGCTGCGCGCCGATTTCGTGATCGTGGCGCACCTGACGATCTGGGAAGTGGGGAAATCCTCCGCCGTGGGCTACGTGCCCGGCCGCGGCATGCTGAACGTCGATGTGTACTCCGTTGAGGAGCGGGACGTCACGTTCAGCCGCGTGATAGACGTCACGATCGGAAGCGGAGAATCGGCGGAAGACATGTTCTCCGACGTGGACACCGGGAAGGAAGCCATGGTGCGGCTCATCCTCAAGCGGTGGCAGGAGATCTTCATAGCGAAATCGTGATGACCGCGGGCGCCGGCGCGGCGCACGGCGATTGCAGGCCGGAACGAGGGACTGCGGCGAAGCTCGAGGCCGGGCGCGTTTTCACGATGCAATCACCTTGAACGGGCTCTCTCCGTGAGGTAGTATCAGTCGTGGATGCGATCGCCTCGCGGGTCGCGCAGGCCCGAGAGCTTGTATTGTTTTGTTTGTAAAGTTCTAAATCGTTAACAAAGGGGATCTTATGGCCTCCTTTCTCACGCTTGCCTTTTTCCAGAGCATCGGGCCCGTCGAGATCGCGATCATCGGCATCGTCGCGTTGCTGCTCTTCGGTCGCCGTCTGCCCGAGGTGATGCGGAATCTTGGCAAGGGGATCGTGGAGTTCAAGCGAGGCGTGCGGGGAATCGAGGACCAGGTCGACCAGGCGACATCATTGCCTCCGCAGCAACCCCGCTATGAGCAGCCGGCGCAGCCGCAACCCTCCCAGCCGGTGCAGACTCAGCCCGCCGCCGAGCCGCCCAAGCCGCAGGCATAGTACGGCAGGCCTGCGGGCGATCCGGGAAGAAGCCGCGCGCTCAGCGCGAGATCGGTGTTCATTTCTTTCCCCCATTCGGCTTCCCGTTCTCGACTGCACGAATCGTCGGTCATGCATCGACATTGGATCGCGCGGCGGCCGCCCTCTCTGAACGCGGAGCCGTCGTCGCGGCGCGATGGCGAGGCTCCGGGATTGCCGCCCCCCCACCGGGCGATTGTTCCACGTGGAACATTTCATCCTCTGAAACGTCCCCGAACGCTCTCCCCGCGGAGTTGTTCTCTTGCCTGTCCGGCATCGTATACTTTGAGGCGGCACGCGGCGCAGATGCCGTGTCGAGAGTATCTGTTGCCACACATCGTCGGTCTGGTAGACCGGCGGCGGACAAGGGGCTCTGCCTTTCGTGCCTTCGAGTCTTCGTGGCGCTTGACCGGGGAAGGCCCCGATCGCCGAAGGATTCGGCGGACGGCAGGTCGGCCTTGCAAGAGGGGAAGTTCGTTCCTTGAGAAACCCATGAGGATCGCAATCGTCTCCGACATCCATGGCAATATCGAAGCGCTCGAAGCGGTCGCCGGCGAGCTTGATCGGCTCGGTGTCAGGGAGCTCGTGTGCCTCGGCGATGTGGTCGGGTACGGCGCAAGTCCGCGCGAGTGCCTCGACTTCGTGACCGAGCGGGCCACGGCGAGCGTCGCGGGAAATCACGATGCGGCCGCCATATGCGAGGGAGCATCCGACTTCTTCAACCAGGCCGCCCGCGAGGCGTGCAGTTGGACCGCGCAGGAATTGCGGGCAAGCGACCGGGCGTTTCTGGCGTCGCTGCCCATGCACGTCAGACTGGATGAGCTCAAGGTGGAACTGGTACACGCCGAGCGTGTCATGCCGCGCATGTTCGACTACATCCAGGACTGCGCGGACGGATACCGTACCCTCCAGATGATCGAGCCCGGCTACGTGTGCTTCGTCGGACATACGCACGTCCCCGTATGCTTCCAGGACGAAGGCCAGTTCTATTCCGACGACGGGCAGTACCGGTTCGATCCGCGGGGCAAGGCCGTGGCCAACGTCGGAAGCGTCGGCCAGCCTCGAGACGGCGATCGGCGAGCGTCCTTTGGAGTTTTCGATTCCGACGAACGAGTCCTGGAGATCCGCCGGGTGACGTACGACTACGAAACCGCGGCGCGGAAGATCCGCGAGGAAGGACTCCCTCAGGTTCTCGGCGAAAGGTTGCGCTTCGGGCGGTAGCCGGCGAAGCGCGATCGGTCAAGAAGGCGCCGAGCCCCACCACCGCGCGCCGCCCCCGGCGCGCCGCTTGCCCGCGCGCCATCACGAAGAACTCCACATGCTCATGGCTGTGCGGCGAGCTCGTCGAGAACCGAGAACGTATGGTCACGTCCGGGGACCGTGCGTGAACCGCCGATCGGCGCGAGGCGGGGGATGTTCCACGTGGAACAATTCGCGTGCGCGAACCGGTGGTGGACGGGCGTGAAGTCGCAGATGTTCCACGTGGAACAATCCGAGTGCGCGAGCCGGCGGTGGACCGGCGTGAAGTCGGAGATGTTCCACGTGGAACAATCCGCGTGCGCGAGACGGTGGTGGACCGGCGTGAAGTCGCAGATGTTCCACGTGGAACAATCCGCGGGCGGCGGTGCGTCGAAAAGGACGGACGGCGCGCTCGTTCTCGAAATATTTTTGTGTCGCCACACACTTTGCGCTTGCAAATCACGACGGTGTGCGCTATCACATCACCGCGGAGTGAAGAGAAGAAATGTCGCGGAAGGCTCAGGTTTTCGCCATCGCAAGCCAGAAGGGGGGCGTTGGCAAGACCACCACCGCGGTCAATCTTGCCGCCTGCCTCACCTTCGCCGGGAAACGAACGCTCCTTGTCGATCTCGATCCGCAGGGCAATGCCACGAGCGGCGTCGGCATCAGCCGCAGCGAGCGCTCGTTCCTGAGCGCGTGTCTCATCGAGAATCTCGCGATCGCGACGCAAGTGCGCGAGTCGAGCTTCGCCGGTCTCGCGATCATTCCCGCCTCGCAGGAGCTTTCCGACCTGAACCTCCACAACGAGATCAAGCCGCGCCGAATGAAGGCGTTCCAGCGGCTGTTCCTCAGGTTGTGCGAGGACTTCGAGTATGTCGTGATAGACTGTCCGCCCAGCACCGGCCTCCTGCCCGAGCTGGCGTTCTCGGTTGCGCAGAGCGTCATCGTCCCGGTGCAATGCGAGTACTATGCCATGGAAGGCCTGAGCCAGATTCTGCCGCAGATCGAGACCGCGCAGAAGGAGCTGAACGAGCGTCTTGCGGTAGGGGGGTTGCTCCTCACGATGTTCGATTCGGAGCTCGAGCTGTCGCACGAGGTCGCGGATGAGGTGCGTTCACATTTTCCTAAATTAGTGTATCAGTCAATTATTCCGCGCGACGTGGCCCTGGCCGAGTCTTCCAGCCACGGCCAGCCCATTGTCTCGTACGACATCACGTCGCGCGGCGCGTGGTCGTACATCTGCCTCAGCAAGGAGGTACTCGGAAATGACAATCCGTAAGCTGGGACGAGGGCTTGATGTGCTCATCCCGCAGAGAATGAGCACGGGCGGCAGGGGCAAGGAAGTCATCACGCTGCCGGTCGAGGAGATCGCGCCGAACAAGTACCAGCCGCGCCAGATGTTCTCCAACGACGAGCTCGAGGAGCTCGCCGGCTCCATCCGCCGCGAAGGCGTCCTGCAGCCCATTCTCGTGCGCCAGTCCGTGCGCGGGTACGAGCTGATCGCCGGGGAGCGCCGGCTGCGGGCGGCGAAGCTGGCGAATCTCCCGGCCGTTCCCGCGATCGTGCTCGATGTGGACGACCGCAAGGCGCAGGAGCTTGCGCTGGTCGAGAACCTGCAGCGCGAGGACCTGAATGCGATCGAGCAGGCGCAAGGGTTCCGGAGTCTCATGAGCCGGTACAACCTCACCCAGGAGGCGCTGGCCGATGCGATAGGCATCAAGCGCTCGACCATCGCGAATACGCTGCGGCTGCTCGATCTCCCCGAGAAGATCCTTCAGGGCCTCGCGCATGAAGTGATCTCGGCGGGGCACGCCAAGGTGCTGCTGTCCGTCGAGAATGTCGAGGCGCAACTGGCGTTCTTCCATGAGGTGAAGGAGAGAGGCCTGTCGGTGCGCGCGCTCGAGGAGCTCATCGCAAGCGGCGTCGTGCCGGTCAGGCGCAGCTCTTCCCCCAAGACGCACGCCGAGAAAAGCAGCGCACAGACGGCCGCGCTTGCCGATGAGCTGACGCGCCTGCTCGGCACGAAGGTGCAGATCACCGCCCAGGGCGCGAAAGGCGTGATTCACATTCACTTCTTCTCCGCGGAGGACTTCGAACGGCTGCGCGAGCTCTTCCTGGCCGCTCAGCCGACGCCGGCATGACCCGGCGGCACCGCCGTTTGCAGAGTTAATGAAAGCTACAGGCTAGTGGGCGTAATAAAAACGTACTCTCGCCGAGACAACTGCGACTTTCGAAGGGCCGAGAGATCCTCGGCGGACATTAATAAGTTCCGAGAAGATGGAAAAACGTACGGTGGGGGCTCGAAGTGTCCGCTTTCGTTGAACTTGAGCATCGGGAATCGTTGTCCGGAGGACCATCGCAGGGCCGATAAAATCGATCTCGGAAATCGACAGAGGTAGCTGTAAGTATTTCTGACGGGGATTGCGACGATTCGGGAGCATCTTCCTTGCGGCCCTGGGCAATCGCTCGGGTAAGGATCGGGTCAGATGGCGGTGAACCCCGGCAGTCGCGTGTCCCGCGCTCAGAGCGACGTCACGAGCGCGGGAATCTCGCGCCATGCGACGGCCACATGGAGTTTCTTCAGGGCGAAGAGACCGGCCGGAGCGATTCCCACGGCCACGACGGGGAGGTCCTTGGCGGCGAGAGCCTCGGCGAGCGCCGCCCGCCTGACGATGCCGCACTTCGTGTAGGGCCACTTGGCGAACAGCGCCGCCACGCAGGCAGCCTGTGACTGCGGATCGGGCGGGGCTTCCGGGAAGAGCACGGGACCGTACGGAAATCTCTGCGCGTCGAGCGCGGCCCTGACCTCCGCCGTCAGGAGGCTCGTTCCCGGCGCCATGTAGATTATCTGCCGGCCGGATCCCTGCGCGACCTTCTCGAGCGCCGACGCGGCGTCGGGGTCGAGCGGCCACTTGGCGGGGGAGGACATGTCGAGCGCTTCCCAGGCCGTTCGCGGGGCAAGCAGCGCCTCGACATCGCAGAGGTAGAGCAGGGTGCCCTGCGACATGGTATGAGCGGCGATGAAGGGCTGCGGCGCGAGCGGCTGGCAGACAACCTCGCCCTCCCCGTCGATCACGGGCAGAATCTGGGCCGCGGCGGCGATGTCCCGCGGCGCTTTCCAGGGGAGCGCGACGACGCCCCCGGCGCCCGCGCGCGCGACGCCGAGAGGCAGACCGGCGGCGGGCGCGATCGCGTCCCCTCGTCTGCGGGCGATGAAGAACGCGACCTCAATGCCCTCGCCGCGCGCACGACGCGGTCCCGGGGGATCGAGAGCGACGATGCACTTGAGGGCGGTTTCCTCGCCGGGCAGCGCGACGAGATCGACCCCCTCGATCGATGCGCGGGGAAGGCTGAAGGCCATGTGAATGGCCAGAAGAACGCCCAGGATAAGCGCCTGGAGGCAAAGAATAACGATGAGTCGTTTCACGTTGATCGCGCGCATTACTCTCGCGTGCAGCCCGCAGGCTTCTGATTCCTACAGCCTACTACAGCTTATAGCCTATAGCCTACAGCCAACGTCAGTCTAACGGTTCATCGCCCGCGAGGGAAGACCTTACGCCGCGCGGGTCGGTGCGGTAGACTCGGGCGGGAGAGGACTGCGCGGCCGCGCAGCGGCGTGCGCCCGCGCGCGCCGGCGGCTTCCCACGGAGGCGCCCATGTTCGGCGACGACAGCCCGTTTTTCGGCGATCACGGCGAGATTCCGCGGACGCTGTGGTCCTCGCACCGCGATGCGCCGTTTCGCGAGTGCATGGTCTGTAACCGCACGCTGGGCCCCGGAGACTGCTACGAGATCCAGAAGGCGTTCAACGAGCGCGAGGCGGTCTTCGAGCTTGTCGTGTGCATGGAGTGCGGGCTTGCGCTCGCGGCCGAGTATTCGCGCGAGTCGATCGAGGCCATCGTCGCCTTCGTGCAGCAGCACGTGGATCTCTCGCGGCCGGCCGAGGTTTGCAAGTTCTGCGGCGCGGTCATGACCGGCGCCGCGTCGCAAACCTTCTCGGCCATGTGCCGCGGTGAACGCCTCATCCTGCCCGTGATGGGCATGTGCGAGGCCTGCGAGGAGCGGCTCCAGGACAGCCTCTCGGAGAAGACGCGCCGCGCGTACGACGATTTCATCAACCGCACGGTGCCGGGCGTTCCCGCGGACCTCGATCTTGCGCCCACGCTCTTCCTGTAGCGCGGGCGCCGCCCGCATTTCCCGGGCGCCCGGGGCTTCACGCTTCCCCGGGGCGTCGAGCGGCGGCCGTCTCCCTGTGCCGTCGATTCCCTTCTGCGCTTGACGATCTCCCCTGGAGAACTTATCCTCGGTGCTCTGCGGTTATTCGCCAACGCTGCCCCTCGCAGCGGGGTGCGAGTGTCGCCGTCCGGGCGGCCGCGTTGGATGTGCGAACGCGTGCGGCGTTTTGTTTCCTCTCCGCGGCGCCCGAGCGAAGGGCCGTCGAGCCTGCCCTGGACGCCCGCGGGCGCTTCCTTGGCCCTGCATCCCGGCGCACTCGGAACGAAACGCGCGGGCACGGAGCGGAAGGATTTTTGCGCAGATGGATGACAACCGACGACAGCGTTTCAGGGGCAGGGGACGAATGCGGCCCATCGGCGGCCGCCCCGGCCGGTCCGAGGGAGGCCCTCAGCAGCAGCAGCAACAACAACAACAGCAGCAGCAGCAACGGCCCCGCGAGGATCGATCGCGGCAGGATTTCCAGCGGCCGCAGGCGCAGTCCGGGCAGGGACACCGCGAGCCCCGCATGGACCCCATGGCGCAACGGCGCTCGCGCGATGATCGCGTTTTCGGCGCGCTGTGCCACGGAGGATATTTCCTCGGGTGGTGGGGCCTCGCGACGACGGCGGCAATCTGGGCGCTGAGGAAGGACTGGTCCCGGGCCATCAGGCTCGCCGGCGTGCAGGCCATCGCGTACCAGGCGCTCGCGCAGATCCTCTTTCTCGTGCTCGCGCTGCTTGCGTGCAGGACCGAGGCGGTGACGAGCCTCGCTCCGCTGCTCGACCAGAGCGGCCTTTTCGCGCTCCTCGCCAGGGAATCCACGTTCTGGCTTGGCATCGCGAAGATCGCGCTCGGCGGCATCGCGGCGCTCTACATGCTGCTGTGCCTGATCGGCTTCGAGCCCTCGTACCCCGTCGTGGGGTTCTTCTCGCGCCTTGTCCTCGGCATCAAGGCGCCCAAGCGGCCCGAGGAGCCGCCGGCCCAGGCGGAGAAGCCCGAGGACAAGAAGACGGAGGACAGGCCGAGCGGCAGGCCGCCCGCTCCGGCGCCGAGGCCGGAGGAGAAGCCGGCGCCGAGGTATTCGGCGCCGATCCCGGACGATTCGCGGGTCTTCTCGTCCGCGCCGAGAAGCGAGGAGAGGCCCGTGCTGCGTCCGCTGCCCAAGCCCGAGTCGATCTCGGAACCGCCGCCGCCTTCCGCCCGCGAGTGAGAATCCTCCGGGAGGAAGTCGCGGGTCGCTCGCGGCAGCCGCCGGGCCGCGCCCGGGTCACGATCTTCCGAGAACCCATGCGGATCGCGGGGGCACGACGATCGCCTTGCCGACATACGTTCCGCACGGCAGCGCCTGCGCGTGCATGTGGTCGGCGAAGACCTGCCAGCGCTTGAACGGAAGCTGAAAAGTCTGCGGAATCACGCCGGCGTTGGCCAGAACGGCGACCTCCTTGAGCTCGGGCGCGTGCGCGCGGCGCCTGAGCACGAATCCGAGCGCCCCGGGCGGCACGGGGAGGCCGAGATCGTCGTCCAGGAAGAGGAGCGCGCGCTCGTCGGCCGCGGCCGGCCTGAAGATGGGATGCGCCCGCCGCATGGCGATGAGCCCCCGGACGTAGGTCGCGATCGCGAGGTGCTCGGCCTTGGCGCGCCATCTGATCATGTTGACCGCGTCGCCGAGGTTGAAGCTGTTGTGGGCGCCGTTCTTGCTCCGCAGGAACTCCTGCCCGGCGTGGAGCAGCGGGATGCCCGGGCTCGCCAGCAGCAGCACCATGCCCATGCGCACCATGGACTCGCGCTCCCGCCAGGTGATGTGCGGCTCGCGCGCCGTGACGAGCGCCAGGCGGTCCCACAGCGTGTGGTTGTCGTGGCACTCGGCGTACATGATCCGGCCGAGGGGATCCCGGCGCCTGAGCGCGGCCTTGAGCGCGCCGATGTTCTCGCCGTGCGAGAGGAACCCGCCCTCGCTCGAGAAGACGTTGCCGCGCAGCGCGTCGCGGAACTGATCGTCGAAGATCGCGAAGCCGTTCGCCCGCAGCGTGTCGGCGCTCGGCAGCGGGATGCCCGCCCAGTCCGCGGCCCACGGCTCGCCGTACAGCAGGATCTCCGGGTTCTTGTCCCTGAGCATCGCCCCGATGCCTGCAATCGTATCCGCATCCGTCAGCGCCAGGAGGTCGAACCTGAAGCCGTCGGCGCCGAACGTGTCGACCATGTGCGCGAGCGAGTCGAGGATGAGCCGGCGCGCCATGGGCGCTTCGCTGCGCAGCTCGTTGCCGCACCCCGAGCCGTTGTACGGCGTCCCGTCCGGATGCTCGCGGTAGTAGTAGCGCGGCGCGCACGGGCTCAGGCACACGCCGCGCTCGGGGGCGGTCTCGCACGTGTGGTTGTACACGACGTCGAAGACGACCTTGAGGCCGCGCGCGTGCAGCGCCGCCACGAGCGCTCTGAGCTCATCGACGCGCGCATCGCCCGCGCCGTCGGGGGCGTACCAGCCCTGCGGCGAGAAGTAGTGGGCCGGCATGTAGCCCCAGTCGTACCCGCCGCCCGCGATGTCGATGGGGAAGTCGAGAACGGGCATGAGCTGGACGACGTTGGCGCCGAGCTCCACGATGTGGTCCAGGCACGTGGGGAGCCCCGCGAGGCGCGTGCCTCCCTCGGCCAGGCCGCGGAACGTCCCGGGCGCGCCGGCGCCGCCCTCGGGGTCGATCGTGAAATCGCGGATGTGGAGCTCGTAGATGATCGCATCCTGCCGCGGGAACGACGGCCCGGGTGGAAGGGGCGGCCGCGGCGCCAGCACGCGCGAGCGGCCGTCGTGCCGCGTCGAGCAGCGGCCGTAGGGGTCGACGGCCCGTCGCCGCGCGCCGAAGTCGGGGTCGCCGCCGCGGATGACGTAGGAGTAGCACGTTCCCGTGAGATCTTCATCGAGCGTCGCGCGCCACACGCCGTGGGAGTCGCGTCTGAGCCTGCGCGTGCGCGACGCCTCGGCGGCGGCATCGGCGAAGAGCTCGACCTCGACCATGCCGGCGCCCGGCGCGAACACCGCGAACTCCGTGCGCCCGCGCTCGACGTGCGCGCCCAGCGGCGCGGCGCTCGCGTACGCGTCGAGAATCCGGCGGACGCGCAGCGGAACCGCGTTCGCGCCCTCGAGCGCGAGCGTCCACGCGGCGGCGTCGGCCTCGCGGTGGGGGAGCAGGCCGTGCGCGGCGAGAGAGAGGCACGAGTCCTCGCCCTCGATCGCCGTGATGGCGACGGGCGCGCCCTTGCGGTTCTTCAGACGGAACACGGCCGGCGTCCTGAGCCGCGCGGCGAGCGGGTGCTCCAGGATCGCGGTCACGCCGTGCTTCCCGTCGACGAAGGCGCGCAGCAGCGCCGGAAGAAGCGGCGGCGCCTCGCCGTAGATCCGCCCCGTGCCGCTCTTGAGCCAGAGCTCCGCGCCCAGCGTCTCGTCCCAGATCCGGTCGGGGCGATCGTAGCTCGACGCCGAGGGCCGATGCGGCAGGATGCCGAGCTTCCCGGCGGGCGGCTCGGCGATCTTGAAGACGGCGCCGAACCCGTCGACCGCCTCCGGCGCGACGGCGCGCGCGGCGGCGCCGCTCGGGTGCTCCCAGACCCACAGCGCCCATCCGTCGTAGTCGCCGTTCGGCCGGTGATAGCGGATCGTGAGAGCGGTCACCGGCCGCACTCCTCGATGCCCGCCCCCGCGCAGACCTGGGCGCGCCGGCCGAGCAGCGTCCGCACGCCCTCGCGCCAGAAGCGCGCGTCCTTGAACGGGTAGGCGAGCGACACGCGCAGGTCGCGGTCCTCGCCGGCCGGCGCGAACTCATCGGGCGGCACGGGGGACAGCGCCGACCCGGGCTGCGGCGCGATCCGGCGCACGGTGACGCACGTGCCGGTGAGCGCCGCCGCGAACGCGTTCGCATCCGCGAGGGCGGGAAGCTCGCCCTCGCCGGTCACGACGACGACGTGCGTCGTCACATCCTCCTTCGCGGCGAGCGCGATGGCGCGCCTGGTCTCCTCCGGGCCATCGCCGGCGAGAAGCGCGTCGGCGCTCTCGCGCGTCGGGCAGACGGGGCTGAAGATGACATCGCGGCAGCCCGCGCGGCGCAGGCTCCCGAGCAGCTCCGCGGTGACGGCGTTCGCCGCGAGCGTGCAGTGCCAGGTCGTTCCCAGCGGCCGCATGGCCTCCGCGAGGGCGAGGGCCCAGTCCTCGTCGGCGTTGAGCACCGGGTCGACGAAAGCAATCTCCCTGACGCCCTCGCGGCGGATCAGGTCCTCGACCTCCTGTGCGATCGCGCGCGCGCGGCGGAAACGCGGCGGGCGGGCGTCGGCGCCGCGCCGGCAGAAGCGGCATTGCC
>JBFZCA010000405.1:0-8234 GCA_041308205.1 Planctomycetota bacterium
CGTGTGCTCTTCCGATCTCGGCGCGCGGAGCGCCCGAGCAGGATGTGCCGCATTTCGCGCCAGTTCACGCGGACGAATCGACCTCCTCGGAGCCGAACGGCGACCGTGCGCGGCGTGCGCGCGTCGCGGCGTTCCCGACGCCGCGCCTCGGCGAACGCGCGCCGCAACACGATGCCATGCTACTCCCGCGCTTCGCCGCGATCAATCGCCGGAGCGCCCCGCGCTCTCGTCTTTCCGGGGACAGGCACCGATTTCCCCGCGGGAAAGCGGTGCCTGTCCCCGGACTGTCCCCGGATTTCGGCATCAGGCAGGCGACGATGACCGCGGGGACGAAAAGGAAGCCGTCGAGGAGCAGCGCGTACCTGAAGTCGCCGACCTGGCTCAGCAGGCCGAAGAAGACCGTGCCGAACGCGGCCACGATGCGGCCGATGTTGTAGCAGAACCCCGCGCCGGTCGTCCTGAGAAGCGTCGGGAAGAGCGGCGGCAGGTACATGGTGAAGAGCCCGAAGACGCCCGAGAAGAACCCGATGCCGCAGATCCAGGGAATCAGCGTCGTGTGGTCGCGCGGCACGCCGTAGGCGCCCAGGCAGCACACGAACATGCCGGCGAAGCTCATGGCGATCGCCTTGCGGTAGCCGAGGAGCTTGGCGAGCCACCCCGTGAAGAAGTTGCCGCCGATCGACACGAAGATGACGAGGAAGAACACCATGCTCACGAGCTGCTCGCGCTCGGTGTGCGTCCACGAGGCGAGCGAGGGCAGGTTCCGGACGTGCTGCGGGTTCCAGAAGATGAACGCCCACCAGGCAGTGAGCGAGAGCCCGCACAGGAGGATCGTGAGAATCGTCGTGCGCCTGACGCCCTTTCCGAAGAGCTCGCCCACGCCGGGCTCGCGGTGCTGCGCGCGGCTCTTCGCCGCCTGCCACTCGGCCGGTTCCGGCACGTTGCGGCGGATCCAGAAGACGATGAGGGCCGGCAGGATTCCGACGAGGAACAGGTACCGGGGAGTGTTGATCAAGAGCCGGGAGTAGAGGAAGTAGGTGAAGCACGCGATCAGGATGCCTATGTTGACGCCCGACTGGAGCACGGCGGCGATCCACGGCCGCCAGCGCCGCGGCCATGTCTCGGCGAGGAGCGCCGAGCCCACGGCCCACTCGCCGCCGATGCCGAGCGCCGCGAGGAAACGGAAGATGAGGAGCTGCCACCAGGTCTGGGCCACGGCGGAAAGTCCCGTGAAGATCGCATAGGTGAGAATCGTCAGGCTGAGCGTGCGGCTTCTTCCCAGGAGGTCGCCTACTCTCCCGAAGAACCCGCCCCCGAGCGCCCAGCCGACCAGGAACCCGGCCTGGATGATCGAGCTTGCCTGCTTGACCTCCGGGTCCGACACCGTTGCGGCGCCGACGAGCTGCCCGACGAAGATGGCCGCGACCAGGGTGTAGAGGTGCATGTCCAGGCCGTCGAAGAACCATCCGAGCCACGCGGCGATGCCCGACTTCCACTGGACGGGCGAGATGTCGCGGAGGCTGCGGGCTTCGCGGGCGTCGAGCGAGGGAGCCCCTTCCTCCCGCGGCGATGCGTGGTCCTCGGGTGCGGTGTGCGCGGTCATCCGGAAACGCCTCCTTGCCGGCGCGGGACGCAGGCCATCAGGGTATCACCGAATCGCCCGCGTTGAAACTCTTGCGCCTCGCCCCGCGCGCGGCAAGAATGGCGAGGCGGAATCCCCGCGGGAAGAGAATGTCCGATGGTGAAGCGCGCGCTGCGTGCGATCCGGCGTTTCGTGTGCCTCCGATGGCTCACAGGGCCGATCCTCGAGAAGGAGCTGCGCGTCGCGAGCCGCAAGCGGCGCCAGTATCTCCTGCGCCTCGCGTATCCGCTCATCTTCGCGGCCGTGCTCGCCTCCGTGTGGGCGGCGAATGCGCCCGGAAGCGACGTTTCGCCGGCGTACATGACCGCGCAGCTTGCCGAGTTCGGCAGGACGCTGGCGCTGGCGATCGTCATCTTCCAGTTCATAGCGCTGCATTTCCTCGCGGTCGCGCTCCTGAGCACGACGCTCGGCGACGAGCGGCGCGCGCGCACGCTGGGAGTCCTGATGACGACGCCGGTCACGAGCCTCCAGATCGTGGCGGGGAAGCTCGCGAGCAGGCTCTTCCAGGTGCTCCTCTTCATGGGCATCAGCACGCCGTTTCTCATCCTCGTGCGCGCATTCGGCGGGGTGCCCTGGGAGTTCGTGGCGAGCGCCACGCTGGTGACGCTCGCGAGCGTCCTGAGCATCGCATCCGTGACGCTGCTCCTTTCGATGCTGTGCCGGCGCATGCACACGGTCGTTGTCGGGGCGCTGCTCGCCTACATGGGGCTCTTTCTCCTGATTCCCGAAATGGTGCTGACCCTGCGCGGCCCGGGGCCGTTCGGCGCCCCCCGGGAGCGCGCGGTGCTCTTCTCGCCGCCCCACGCGCTCGATCGGATCTGCAGGGACCTCCTGAACCCCGGAGCGACCGCGGGATTCGCCTGGGAGCTGCACACCGGGATCGTGTGCGGCATGTCAGCGCTCGTGCTCGGCGCCTGCGTGTGCCTCGTGCGCCGGGCGGTGCGTGTCCAGGCCATCGGAGCCGGCGCCGCCCTCGGTTGCGGGGAGCCGCGCGACGAAGCGCCCGCCGCGGCCGCGGAGGCCCGCATTCGCCGCGTGCGGGGCCCGCCCGTCCTCTGGCGGGAGCTCAGGCAGCCGTTCATTCGCAACGCGCGCGCGCGTCGCGCGGCGGTCGTCCTGGCCCTTGCGCTCGTGCTCACGACGTACGCGGTCTTCTCCGACGACTTCTACGCGGGATCGGCGCATGCCAAGACGTTGGCTTTCTTCACGATCTTGGGGCTGCTCAGCGCCGCCGCGCTCGCCGCAAGCGCGATCACGTCCGAGAGGGAAGCGGGGACGTGGCCGGCGCTCCTCGGGACGTTGCAGACCGATGCGCGCATCGTGCTCGGCAAGTTCGCGGGCTGCCTCGGCCAGTCGCTCCCCGTGTGGGCGCTCATGGCGTTCCATCTCTTCATCTTCACCGCGGCGGGGATGATCAACCCTGCCGTGCCGCCGCTCATGGCGGTCGTTGTCGCGGGAGCCGCGTTCTTTGTCGCCGCGTTCGGCCTCTGGACAAGCGCCGTCTTCAGAAAGACGACGACGGCGGTTGTCGCCACCGTGCTCGCGGCGTCGATCCTCTGGGCGGGGATTCCGAGCCTGGTCGGGGCGATTCCGAGCCTGGTCGGGGGGATCGCGCAGTTCGGGACTGGCGGTATGGCTGAGAGCTTCATCGCGGAGATCTCCGCGGACATCAGTCCGCCGGCGCAGATCGTGCGAGTCGCAGATGAGGGCTGCGGCCTCCGGTGGAAGGGCGGCGCATTGTCCGCGCATGATGAAATCGATGTGCCCGCGGGCGCGATTGTCTACACGGCCGTCTACCACATCCTGCTCGGACTCTGTTTTCTGTGGCTGGCGGCGCAGCGCATACGGCGCACGCCGTGGGCGCGGCGGCGCGCCTGACCGCCGCCGCTCGCGTCTCAGCGCGCGCCGAGATCGACGATACGGCGAGAGTTCTCGTAGAAGAGCAGCAGGCGGTCGCCGGCCAGGTGCGCGACCCATTCGTCGGCGCTCCATCCCCACAGCTCGTCGGGCAGCGTCCAGAGCGCGGTCGCGTATCCATGATCGCGATCGAGCGCGACCACGCGGACATCGGTGCCGACGAGCACGCTCTTCTCCGCGAGAAACACGCGGCCTCCGGTCGAAGACTCCCACAGGACGGCGCCGTCGGCCAGACGCACCGCCCAGGTGGATCCGCCTCCGGACAGGTACAGGATTCCCTCGGCCTCCGCGGCGGATTCGATGATCGGTTCGCGAAGGGCGAGCCGCGCGGCATACGCGCGTCCCGGCGCCGCGGTGGACCAGCCCTCGATCCAGAGGCCGGCGTTCGCGCGCAACGCTTCGCCGGCATCCGACCGCGTCACGACCAGCGCCGCAATGTGCCCGTGGAGCCAGCCGGAATGCACCGTGCCTTGAATCTCGAACGGCGGCGACGGCGCCATGCCGGGGATCGCAACGCAACACACGCCGGTCGCATCGGCGACGATCGCCTTCGAGTTCCGCGCCGCCAGAATCGAGCCTTCGCCGACGCCCGCCACGGTTCCGTCCGCCGTGCGGCAGGCATAGAAGGAAGGGACTTCCACGTTTTTGACCCCCTCGGCGACCACATGATCCCCGCACGGGAACAGCGCGCGACTCTGGCGCCCCTCGAGATCCGAGGCAGACAACCCCAGGTTCGCCGTCCAGATTTCGCGGCCGTCTTCCCTCGCCAGACATACGAGCCGGCCGTCTGCGGACCATGCGAAGAGGTTTGCGGAGTCGATGGCCATGGGCACCCAGAGGATGTCGGGCTGTCCGAACACGCTCCACAGGCGCGTGAACGTGACCGCGTCGTATGCGGTCAGGACGTCGTCCTCCACGGCTATCGTCACGTGCACCAGGTAGAGGATTCCGCCATCGATCACCGCGTTCCACGGCCCGACCGTGACCGGCAGCGCATCCTCGGTCACGCGCGGGCTCCGGGGCTCGTTCCAGACCGCCCGCTCCCGAGAGAGCACGTTCGCCGCGGCGTACCAGCGGACCGCGCAGTCGGGGTCCTTGCGCAGCGCCGCGAGAATCTCGTCGAATGCGGGGGATCGCTCGCATGCCGCGAACACCGCGGCGCCCATGCGCTCCTCGGGCGCCTCCGATCGCGCGAGCTCCGCGACGACGTCTTTCGCCGCCGGCACCGTGTACGACTTGCAGAGAAGGTAGGCGTTGTAGGCCTCGCCGGGGTGAGTCTCGCGCATGCCGGAGAGGAGAAGCCTCGGCCTGCGCCGGCTCCAGTCGATCCAGGCGCCGCCCGGGACGAACTGTCCGCCGCTGCCGGACACGGCGGCGTGCATCGTGCGGCCCGCGATCCGCAGAAGCGCGCGCATGCCGGCGGCATCGCCTTCCGGCGATACGGGGACGCCGCGGGCGGCGAAGCCGTCCGCGATCCACGCAAGGTGCGGGCGCGCGCCGTTGCGCGCGTACCACGCCGCCCATTCCTGGTGCGTGCGGGGATCGTGCTGGTTGGTGATGATCCGCAGGGCCAGGCGGCAGTGGCGCCACGGCTCGAGGTTGAGCCGCTCCGCGGAGACGCCCCTGAGCCCATCGATGAGGAGCGGCACCGACGCGACATCGCCGACCTCGCACAGGCCGAGGCAGGCTTCCGAGAGGCCGGGGCCGCCGATCCTGATCGCGTCGTGGAGCAGCGCCTTGATCGCCTGCGCCTTCGCCTCGCTGTCGGCGGGCTGCACCGCCGCCTCCACCTTGGCGCGCATCCGCTCGCATGCCCGATAGTAGGTTTTCGGAAGGACGACGACGAGGCCGAATACCGCGGCTATGAGGGCCCACCGGCAGCATCCTTCCAGGAACGGCACGGTGCGGCCCTCGCGCCACGCAACGAGATCGTTCCGCGCGGCGCGGGCGAGGCGCATGACGCACGGCAGGGCGACAAGCGCAATGCACGCAAGGACGATCCGCGCGTGCGGCGACAGAATGAGTTCGCGCTCGGCGAGCATCCACACGACGGGAGCCCAGGCGGCGGCGCAGCACAGGACAAGCACGGCCGAAAACCGTTTCTCGCGGCGCGTCGCGCCGAGTCCGCCGTCGCGCTGCGTCCAGAGGAACCAGGCCCAGGGAAGGCACAGGAGGAGAAACGCGTCGGCGAACACCGCCGCGTGCACGCCGCTCACGGCGGCAGCGCCGGCCGCGGTCGGGGAGAACCGAACGATCAGCCAGGCAGGGAGCGCCGCGACGATGAGGTCGATGGCGAGCGCCTTGACGAAGAAGGAGAGAGGCGGGAGCCCGCGCCCGCGCGCGGCGCTCTGCCCGCCGGAAGCGGGGAGATCGGCCGGGGAGGGAGCAGGCTGGGCACACATTCTTCACACCGTGGACACCGGCGCGATTCTATTCCGATTGCGCGCGGCGGGCAACGGACCGGCGGAATCTCTCCTCGTGCGCGCGCCGCTCACCAGGGCTCGTCGGGCGTGCCGATCTTGACGAGCACCGCGCCGTGGCCGGGCACGGTCGCCGTGAACGAGTCCGTGAAGCTGCCGAGATCCTTCTGGAGCCACAGATCGCGCACGGGCTGCGTGCCGCTCGCGCCGATGTGCTGCCACTTCGCCGTCGCCTTCTCGGCGCTCGGGCCGCGGTTGAAGAGGCCCACGGCCTTCGTCCCGTCCCAGAGCGGCCGGGACCAGACCTCGCACCGGCCATCCTCGGTCGTGCGGCCGGCGGGCTTGCCGAGGGGGTCCTGGTTCACGGCCAGGACCTCGTCGTTCGTCAGGAGGTCGAGCGTGAACCTGTCCATCTGCGAGAGATCGCAGCCGATGAGGAGCGGCGATGATTGCAGGCACCACAGCGTCATGTGCGTGATCTGCTCGTTCGGCTTGAGCTTGGTCGGGTGCAGGCTCGGACCCCAGCCCAGCGTGCCGACGACCAGCATGTCGGGGTCGTTCCAGTGCCCCGGCGACGCGAACTTCTCGTGGCCGTCCTGGCCGAAGCCGATGCCCGCCATGCTGCCCCAGGAATCCGTGATGTCGCCGGTCGTGCGCCAGCAGTTGCCGCCGACCTCTGCGCCCCACTCCCATACCTTGCCCATGCCGTACTGGCAGAGGCTGTACACGATGTCCCGGTCGACGGCATCGAGCGCCGCGCGCATGATCTCGTACGGCTCCTTGAGGTCCTTTGACTTGCACGAGCACCAGTCGTACTTGACATAGTCGATGCCCCAGCGGGCCCACGCGGCCGCGTCCTGCTGCTCGTGGCCGTAGCTGCCCTCGAAGCCGGCGCATGTCTTCGGGCCGGGCGACGAGTAGATTCCCAGCTTCAAGCCCTTCGCGTGCACGTAGTCGGCGAGGGCCTTCATGTCGGGGAACTTGCGGTTTGTCCTGATCTCGCCGCCGGCGTCGCGGTCGGCCTCCCACGTGTCGTCGATGTTTATGTACTGGAAGCCGTGCCCCGCCAGTCCGCTCTTCACCATCCAGTCGGCGGCCTGCCTGACCTTCGCGTCGTCGATGGCGCCGGCCCAGACGTTCCACGAGTTCCAGCCGAGCGGCGGCGTCAGCGCGAGCTTGTGCGTGCCGCCGACGATCATGAGCGTGCGCCTCGCCTCGCCGCGCGGGCCCTTGACGGAGAGCTCCGCGAACCATTCGCCGTCCTCCCGGAGGGCGCCCGTGATGATCCCGGTCGCCGGGTCGAGGACGAGGCCCTCGGGGAGATTCCTCGCCGAGAAAACGAGCGGGCCCTCGCCCGTCGCGGGGACGAGGAAGAGGAAGGGGCGGCGCGGCGTGGCGCCGACGACGCGCGGGCCGTGAATGGCAGGCGCGGGCGATGTCCCCGAGGCGATCGGCGGGGGCGGCTCGACCGGCACGCTGAAGGCCTGCGGGTCGGCCGTCCTGCCGGGGGCGAGGACGAGCAGCGCGCCGGCCCAGTCGGCGTGGTCGTTGTTGATGCCGTCGCCGCCGTCGCTGACCAGGAGGCTCATGCGCCGCGCGCCGGTCAGGTCGGCGGTGAGCATCTGGGGCGCATCGCCGCCGCGCAGGACCGCGGTCTCCGCGACGGTCTTGCCGTCGACGCGGACGTGGAAGGTGATCGAGCCCAGCCCCTTGCGCTCATCGTCGAGGCCGCACACGGCGATGAACGTCACCGCCGCGCCCTTGAGCTCCACCGCGAGTTCGCTGTGCGCGTGCGTGCCTATGCCGTGTCGATAGACCTTGCCGGCGAGCGTCATGGGATTGCCGTCGACCGACGTGCCGGCGTGCGGCGAGCCCCATTCCTGCTCCATGCCGCTCAGGTCGATGGCGTCGAGCCAGAGGCATCCCCGGGGCGCATCGGCGCCGGAGAGATCGATCGATCGAGGGTCGAGCGCCGGCGCGGCGGCAAGGGGTGCGGCGGCGCAAAGAAGCGCGGCGGCGCAGGCGCAGAGGCGCGCCGCAACGACGGCGTTGCGAAGGGTCCAAACTTGCGGCATGACATCCTCCTCGTCTTCCGGACGCGGCATCCTCGTTCGCGCACGGGAACCGTGCCGCCATCGTAATTGATGCACGCCCGCGCGGGAAGAGCCGCCCCGCCGCCGGCCCATTGCCCCGCCCCCGGCCGGCGGGGTACGATCGCACGCACGAACGATTGCCGTGCGCGGCGCAACGGCGCG
>JBFZCA010000406.1:0-4001 GCA_041308205.1 Planctomycetota bacterium
ACGCAGCCAGGGCGACCGAGCGGGGTTCGAATGCCGCCGTATTTACGGACGGGAGTACTAAGGGGCCGCGCAACAATAACTTTTCGTTTTGGGCCCCTGGAGCACACACCGTCTGTGGGAACGGGGGCAACGCTTCCTATTCGGTCGCGTCGCGGCCGCGACGATTGAGCGAATCCGCAGGCGTAGTGAAGATACGTCGAGGAATTCGCGATTGAGGAGCGGTCGAAGATGGCGCGAGCCAGGGAGACCAAAATGGGAAGTTATTGTTGCGCGGGCCCTAAGGGCGGACGGCAAGATCGACCGCCACGACGTCGCCGAAACGCGGGCTCCTCGGATCGGCGCTCCAGATCGGACGCGCCTCATCGCCGCCGGGGAAGTAGATCTCCTCGTACTCCTCGGGACGGAAATCCGGCAGCGCTATGCGCCCCTGCGCATCCGCCCGGGTCAGCGGCCCCCAGTTCGCGCCGCAAGGCGTGTCCGCAAGGCGGCCGAAGAGGACCGCTCCGGAAACCGGCACGCCGTTCGCGGTGACGCGGAGGTCGAGGGGACGAATCCGCCGCTCCCGAAGCTGCACCGCCGTTTCCTCGCGCGAGAGCTCCGTGACGAGCACGTGAGGATCGCCGCCTGCGGAGCCGGCCAGGACCCAGGGGGAATCCTCGAGCTCGAAGGCGTACTCGAAGTCCCCGTACGGAACGTCGATGCGGCCGCCGGCATCGCTCGTGCCCTCTCCGAGAGGATCCGCGCCATTGAGGACGGCGCAGTGGTTGTAGCGCGACCAGAACATGAAGCTCGCCACGCGAACGCCGGGAACGGCGTTACCCTCCGCATCGACGAATCTCAGGCAGCGAGGCCGCGGCCGGTTGAAGACGACGGCGAGGCTCCGCGCGTCTCCCTCCGGCACCGTCACCCCCGAACCGCCGGGGAAGGACACCGCGGCCGACGCCACCCTGGCGCCTTCGCGGTCCTTCCCGCCGACCCAGTTGAACGGCGCCGATCGGATCGATCCGTAGCCGGGCGCCGTGAAGTAGAGGAAGCAGTGGTGAACGGAGCCGCCGCTCACGGGCCATCGCTCGCGGAGCCACGCCTCGTCGAGGGGCACGCGGAGTCGATCGCCTTCCGGCCGGAGCGCCAGCCGCTCGGTATTCCCCCAGGCAACGCAGAGGATCTCCGCCGTCGCCGGCGACACGGGATTCCCCTCTTCGTCGACGAACCGAAGCCGGAGGACCGTACCCGAGGATTCGGCCGGCACGGATGAAGGCGGGGCCGCGGAGCCCTCCCCGGCCGGCGCGCAGCCTTCGCCGAGGAGGAGCGCCATCGCCATGGATACGAGAACGGCAACCCTGCGGAATCGAGCATGCTCCTGCATCGGAGAGACCTCTCAGCACTTCTCTTCGCGGGACAGAATAGTCTCGCCCCGCACGCCGGTCAAGCTTAATCCGCCCGCACCCCGCCCCGATTCAGCCCGGAGACCTCCGACCAAAGTGCGGATCCGCACGGCATCCCTCTGCGATGCCCGGCGCGCGGCCGCGCCGCCTACGCCGCCTTCCAGAACCGCGGCATGAAGAGCACCGCGAAGGGGAAGAACTCCAGCCTGCCCACCGCCATGAGGAGGCTCAGGACGAGCTTGCTCGCGTCGGACATCCAGCCGTAGTGCCTGGCGGGGCCGACCAGGCCGAGCCCGGGGCCGACGTTGAAGAGCGCCGACGCGCTCGCCGTGCCGGCGTCGACGAAGTTGCAGCCGCTCGACTGCGGCTCGCACAGCGCCGCCGGCGCGGCGCCGGCCTCACTCCCGCGTCTTGATGAAGAGGTCGGTCGCGCTCCCCAGGAACACCTCGGCGGCGCCGGCGAGCGTCTCGGAGAGCGTCGGGTGCGGGTGAATGCTCAGGGCCAGATCGGTTACCGAGGCGCCCATCTCGATCGCCACGACGGCCTCCGAGATCAGCTCGCCCGCGCCGCTCCCCACGATGCCGGCGCCGAGCACCCGCTCGGTCTCCGGGTCGACGATGATCTTCGTCATGCCCTCGGGGCTTCCCAGCGTCTGCGCGCGGCCCGACGCCGCCCACGGGAACCGCGCGACCTTGACCTTCACGCCCCGCGCCTCGGCCTCCGTCTCCGTGAGGCCGCACCAGGCGATCTCCGGGTCGGTGAACACCACCGCGGGCACCGCACGCACATCGCGCGCCACGTTCTCGCCGGCCAGCACCTCGGCCGCGATCTTGCCCTCGTAGGCCGCCTTGTGCGCGAGGAGCGGCGGGCCGGCCACATCGCCGATCGCGTGGATCGCCGGATCGCTCGTCGCCTGGCGCTCGTCGACCTCGACGAAGCCCTGCGCGTTCACGGTCGCGCGCGTGTTCTCGATGCCGATGCCGTCGCTGTTCGGCCGCCTGCCGATCGACACCAGCGCCTTCTCGAACGTCTCCTCGAACGCGCCCGGCGGCCCCTCGAACCTCACCCGCACGCCGCCCTCGACATCCGCGATCCCGACGACCTTCGTCGTCACGTACACGGCCGCGAACTGCCGCGCGACCTTGTCCTGGAGCGGCTTCACGAGATCGCGGTCGGCGCCCGGCAGGATCGCCTCGCCGAGCTCCGCCACCTTGACCTCCGCGCCGAGCGACGCGTACACCGACCCGAGCTCAAGACCGATGTACCCGCCGCCGATGACGAGCAGCGTCCGCGGGATCGCGGACACATCGAGCGCCCCCGTCGAGTTGACGACCCTGCCGCTCGGCACATCGAATGCGCGGATCTTCGTCGGCCGCGAGCCCGAGGCAAGGATGCAGTGCCCGTACTCGATCACGGTCGTCGCGTCGTTGCCGATGAGCTCGACGGCGGTCGAGCTCATGAAGTTCGCGCGGCCGCTCAGCCACGTGACCTTCCTGAGCTCGCACAGGCCGCGCACCCCGGCGGCGAGCTTGTCGACGACGCCTTGCTTCCACGCGTTGAGCTTCACGGGATCGATCGAGGGCTCGCCGAAGGTCAGGCCCCAGTCGCGCGCCTCGCGCGCCTCCTCGATGAGATGCCCCGCCCTGAGCAGCGCCTTGGAAGGAATGCACCCGCGGTGCAGGCACACGCCGCCCGGCAGGGCGTCCTCCCCGACCATGACGACCTCGAGGCCGAGGTCCGCCGCGCGAAACGCCGCGGCGTAGCCCCCCGGCCCGCCGCCGACGACCAGAAGCTCCGTCGTGATTCTCCGGGCCATCGCTCGCTCCCTACAATCCAAGCAGCAGCCGCTCGGGATTCTCGAGCGACTCGGCCAGGCTCCTGACGAAGCGCGCGCCCTGGGCCCCGTCGATGATGCGATGATCGTAGGACAGGCACAGGGGCAGCATGAGCCGCGTCGCGAGCGCGCCGGCGACGAGCCGGCATTCCTCGCGGCTGCGCGCGACCCCGAGGATCGCGGCCTCGGGGTAGTTGATGATCGGCGCGAAGGCGGTGCCCGCGATGCCGCCCAGGTTCGTGACCGTGAAGGTGCCGCCCGCGAGCTCGTCGGGCTTGATCTTGCCCTGGCGCGCGCGCTCCGACAGGTCGGTGAGCTCCTGCGCGAGCTGGAACATGTCCTTGCGGTCGGCGTCGCGGAGCACGGGCACGAGCAGCCCGCGCTCGGTGTCGACCGCGCAGCCGATGTGGTAGTACTTCTTGCGCACGATGCGGCCGGCGGCCGCATCCAGGCTCGCGTTGAAATCGGGAAACGCCTTGAGCGCGCTCGCGACGGCCTTGATGATGAGGACCGTCATGGTGAGCTTTCCGCCGCGCGCGGCCGCCGCGTCCTTGTACCGGGCGCGGAAGGCTTCGAGCTCGGTCACATCGACTTCCTCGAACTGCGTCACGTGCGGAATGAGGCGCCACGCGAGGCTCATGTGCTCGGCCGTGAGGCGCCTGATCGTGTTCATGGGCACGCTCTCGGTCGGGCCGAAAGGGCTGAAGTCGGGCAGCGGCGGCACGTCGCCCGCGGGACCCGCAAGCGGCGCGGCGGGCAAGCGCGGCGACGCGGGTCCCGA
>JBFZCA010000407.1:0-4348 GCA_041308205.1 Planctomycetota bacterium
TCGAAGGCGATTCCCTCCATGGCGAGCAGGGCCCGCTTCATGCGAAGGCCGCCGCCGAAGCCGCCCAGGCTGCCATCGGATCGTATGACGCGATGGCAGGGTATGACGATGGGAAAAGGGTTGGCCGCCAGCGCCGTGCCGGCGGCGCGGGCGCCGTTGCGATGTCCGCACCGCTCCGCGATGCGCCCGTACGAGCTCACGCGGCCCCGGGGGATTCGATGGCAGGCGCGCA
This sequence comes from Planctomycetota bacterium, assembly GCA_041308205.1. Classification (GTDB taxonomy): domain Bacteria; phylum Planctomycetota; class UBA8108; order UBA8890; family UBA8898; genus UBA8898. The sequence goes on from JBFZCA010000407.1 coordinate 233, forward strand.
GCACTTCCTGCTGGAACGGGGAGCACGCCTCGAAGAGGACATCGTCCGGCGAGAAGCGCACGTCCTCGCCCGACAGGTACGCGGCGATGCGGTCGGCCACGAGGTCGACCTCGGCGCATGAGGAACGTCCGATGCCGGAGAAGAGAGTCCCGGCACGCCGCTCGGCGGAGAGCTCCGGCGTGGGAAGCAGGATGCGGCCGATCCTCGGCCGTCCTCCCCGAACCGACCAGAGAATCGCGACGGGGCCGAGCCGCGTTCCGCGCAGGCAGCAGCATACCGGGACGGTCCTCGGGCGGCCGGACCGCGTGCGCTCGCAGACATCGTGGATCATGCCGTCGAGTATAAAGCGGGATCGGCGCGGATCAACACGCAACGCGTTTTCTGCCGCCATGCGAGGAGGGCTCCGTCTCACGCCGCGGTCGTTACACGCCCTTTACAGCGCGAGGCGCCGGCGCCGAGTACGATGGAAGCGATCAAGGCAAGTCTCATTCCCACGAAAGGAGGCTCTCATGCCCGCACAACGCCTGATGTCCGCCGTCGTGTCCCTCGTTCCAATGCTCCTCGTGATTCCCGGCCGGATCTCGGCCGCCCAGGACACCGAGCGCACGGTGTCCGTCTCGGGCACTGCGGTGACGGCGACCGTGCCGGATCTCGTGCTCTGGCGCCTCACCACCTCGGATCTCGACAAGGACCTCCTCGCCGCCAAGGGGAAGAGCGACGCCAAGCTCAAAGCAATCCTCGGCCTGCGGGAGGAGATGGGCGTCGCGATCGAGGACGTGCAGACCGGGCACCTGAGCATCCGCAAGGATTGGGTTCGCGACAGAAGCGGCAACCCCGTGGAATTCAGGGGTTTCGTCATCACGCGGGCGATCGCGTTCACGCAGCGGGACATCGCGCGCTTCGACGAGTTCCTCGCGAAGTTCGTCTCTCGCGCGGAGGTGGAACTCGAGTTCTCCTTCGACACGACGAGGAGGCACCAGCTCAGGAACGAGACCCGCCTGAAGGCCCTCGCCGTCGCGAAGGAGAAGGCTGCGGACATGACGGCGGCCCTCGGCGCCGACCTCGGCAAGGTCCTGACCATCAAGGAGGAGCAGCCGAGCCGGTCGTTCCAGACGTACGCGTCGAACTTAGTCGCGTCCGACGAAGGGGACCGCGCTCCCGAGGATGTGGCGAGCGGCACGATGGCGCCGGGCTCCATCGAGGTCCGCGTGACGGTCCATGCGAGCTTCGCGATCGAGTAGGCGCCGGGCGCATGCTCCGGCCTCGAGCCTGCGCGCCGCGCCGCTGTCGCATCCCGGTCCGGTCCGGTGCTACAATAAATGCGGATCCTCGGCACGCCCTAGCCGAACCGGGAGGAGGCGACCATGCGCGGCAAGAAGGTGAGCAGGCGGAGATTCATGACCGCTGCCTCGGCGGGATCGCTCGCCGCTGCTGCGTCGGAGACGGCACGGGCCCGCGCCACCGTCACCGCGGCGGGCAGGCTGGCGATCCTCGGCGGCGAGCCGGTCAGGAAGAACAAGAGCTGGCCCGAGTGGCCTCACTGGGACGACGCCATCGTCGATTCGGTGGTGAAGACCACGCGGAGCCGGATCTGGTGCCGCATCCAGTCCGCGTCCGGCACGGTTCCGTCGTTCGAGGCGAAGTTCGCCGCGCTGCTCGGCGCGAAGTTCTGCGTGGCCACGGGAGCCGGAACCCAGGCCTTGCACACGTGCGTCGAGGCGCTGGGCATCGGCCCCGGCGATGAGGTCATCACCTCCCCCTACACCGATCCGGGGACCATCGCCTCCATCCTGTCCGCGCGGGCGCTCCCCGTGCTGGCGGACCTCGATCGAGAGTCGTTTCAGCTCGATCCCGCCGACGTGGAGAAGAAGCTGCACGAGACAACGAAGGCGATCATGCCCGTCCACATGATGGGGCAGCCCTGCGACATGCAGGCGATCATGGAGATCGCCGGGCGGCGCCGCCTGCGCGTCATCGAGGATGCGTGCCAGGCGCATCTGGCCGAGTACCGGGGCAAGCGGCTGGGCACCATCGGCGATCTGGGGTGCTTCAGCTTCCAGTCGAGCAAGACCCTCGCCTGCGGCGAGGGCGGCGCGATCGTGGGAGACGACGAGGCGCTCATGGACGCGTGCTACACCGTCCACAACCACGGCACGTCGCGCCGCGGGCGCACCGAGGTTGCCGGGCCGAAGTACCGCATGAACGAATTCGAAGCGGCGATCCTGCTGGGCCAGTGGCCGGGGCTGCTGGAACGCTTCGAGCGCCGCAATCGGAATGCCGCGCACCTCACCGCCCGGCTCAAGGACTGCCCCGGCATCGCGCCCCAGAAGCTGTACGAGGGCACGGCGAGCGGCTCGTTCTATCTCTACGCGATGACGTATCGCAAGGAGCACTTCGAGGGCGCGAGCCGCAGCACGTTCCTCAAGGCCTTGAGCGCGGAGGGCGTCGGCCTGAGCCCGTACATCGCCCAAGGGCTTCACAAGGAGCCGTGGATCGATCACATCGTGAGCTCGAAGGTCTACCAGAAGATGTACTCCCCGGAGCGGCTCCGGCTGTACCGCGACGAGTGCGCGTGCCCCGGCTGCGACGCGGTGTGCCGGGATCTCGTCATGCTGTGGGCTTCGGGGCCGCTGCTCGGCACCGCCGCGGACATGGACGACGTCGCCGATGCCATTCTCAAGGTCTACGAGAACCGGGATGCGCTGAGCTCGATCTGACCGCAGCATCCTGTTCCTCGATTGCGGCACGAGGGACGCGTGCGCCGCGGTTCCTCTGCACGGACGCATGCAGGAAGGAGCGAGCCATGACGAGATCGCCGGCGTTGAGAATCTGTGTCATCATGGGCGCCGCCCTCGCGGCGGCATGGTGCGCGGGGGCCGAGCCGGGTGCGCCGGCGAGCGAGGCGCTGCGCGTGATGACGTTCAATCTCAGATACGCGAGCGCGACCGGGCCGAACGCGTGGCCGGCCAGGCGGCCCGTCATGCGCGACTGCATCCGCGCGGCGGCGCCCGACATCATAGGCACGCAGGAGGGGGTGTACGCGCAGCTCAAGGACCTGGCCGCCGACCTTCCCGAGTACGAATGGATCGGCCTCGGGCGCGAGGGCGGGAGCCGCGGCGAGTTCATGGCGATCTTCTTCCGCGCCGAGCGGTTCGAGCCGCTCGAGTTCGACCACTTCTGGCTTTCCGACACGCCCGAGGCCATCGGCTCGTCCACGTGGGGGAACACGTGCCGCCGCATGGTGACGTGGGTGCGCTTCAAGGACCGCCGCACGGGGCGCGAATTCTTCATCTGGAACACGCACCTCGATCACGAGGTCCAGCTCGCGCGCGAGAAGGGTGCCGCGCTCATCCGGCAGCGCATCGATGCGCTCGGCGCGGCGCTGCCCCTCATCCTGCTCGGCGATTTCAACGCCGCGGCCGGCGCCAACAAGGCCTACGACATCCTCACCGAGGGCGAGTTCCTCGCCGATGCGTGGAAGACCGCGGCCGAGCGCCGCGGGGAGGTCGTCAAGACTTTCCACGGCTTCCGCGGCCCCTCGGCGGGCGATGACCGCATCGACTGGATCCTCACGCGCGGGGGAGTGCGCGTCGGCGCCGTCGAGATCCTGACCTTCAACCGCGACGGGCAGTACCCGAGCGATCACTTCCCGGTGGTCGCGGACGTGCTGCTGAAGTGAGCGCCGCGCGTGCCGCGCGCGGCGGTCCCGCGCGCCGGAGGGCGCCCGCGCCTCACGCCTCGAGGGCGCGCCGCATCGCCGTCTCGAGGGCCTTGAGCGTGTAGGGCTTCTGGAGGAAGCCGGCGAGATTCCCCCGCGCGACGCGCTCGGCCGCCTCCTCCTCGTCGTAGCCGCTGGAGAGGATCACCCGCACGTCCTCCTTGATCCTGCGCAGCTCGGCGAAGGTCTCGCCGCCGTCCTTTCGCGGCATCACGAGGTCCAGGACGACGCAGACGATCTCGTCGCCGCGGGCCTTGACGATCTCGATCGCCGCGTCGCCGCCCGACGCCGTCAGCACGGAGAAGCCCATGTGCTCGAGCATGGGTTTGGCGACCGCGAGGATCATCTCCTCGTCGTCGACGACGAGCACCGATCCGCGCCCGCGCCAGCCGGGCGCC
>JBFZCA010000408.1:0-19566 GCA_041308205.1 Planctomycetota bacterium
AGGCGTGTCGCAAGGCGCGAGAGGACGCGGGCGCCGCGGCCGCGGCGCAGGCAGCTGGGGCCGATCTGCGGAACGCCGGCAACTGGGACGGCGAAGTTGCGCACAAGCTGGCGGCCGCGTGCCTCGACAACGAGCTGCCTGCTCCGGCCGCCGCGTATGCTCGCGATGCGGTGTCGATGCTGCGCGGCATCGACGGGAAGAAAGCATCGTACCTCCTCGTGTCCGCGTACGAGACGCTCATCAAGGCCCATGCCGCGCAGGGCGATCTCATGAAAGCGGCGGAAGCCGCCGGCGAGGGCTTCACGGTGCTCCGCCGTTCGCCGCGCGATCGAGAGGTTCTCGCCCGTCTTCTCGAGATGATCCTCGTGTCCACGGACGGTCTCGATGCTTTCGCTGCCGCTTTCCATGAGAAGTGCGTTGCCGCGCGGCGCGAGAATCCGCGTGTGAGGAAAGCCATTGCACGCATACTGCTGGCAAGGCGCGACGTTGCCGCCGCCATGGTCCACCTCGAAGCCCTTGTCGGCGCGGGCTGCGTCGACCCCGAGCTGCAGGATCTGCTCGTCGAAGCCCGCCGGAGGGAAGCCGCCTCGCCGGAGGAGGGAGGAAGGGCGCCTCTCGCCCCGCCTCGCGCCGGCGACCTCGAGTCGTACGTGCACATGGGAGAGCGTTTCGCGGACGCCGGCGACGAGGACGCCGCGGAGCGGGCCTACACCACCCTGGTGGAGCTCTCCGCCCTCGAGTCGGAGGGCCACGCGATCCTCGCGAAGGTCCGCGAGGATCGGGGCCGCTGGGACGAGGCCCGCCGGCACTGGCGGCGCGTCGCGGAGATCCGGCCCTACGAGCCCGCGGGCCCCCTCGGCGAGGCGCGATGCCTGATCCGGCTGGGAAGCGCGGGCGAGGCGCGCGCGCTGCTCGAGCGCATAACGGGGCGGAGCTGGCCCGATCGATTCGACGATGCGAAAGACGAAGCGCGCGAGCTCCTCGAGCAGATCACGGCGCAGAAGGGCGCCGAGGCTTCCGGCGGAAAGCGCGGCGGAGGCGAGTGATTGCGTGCGCCGGCTCCGGCGCGTCGCGCCACCACCCATTGCCGGACGCGCCGCTCGCCCCGGTGCGCACGATGCGCACCGATTCGTGGAGCGTGACCCGCGCGGGAAGCCGCCGCAGCCGGGCGCTATGGCGTCCCGCACGGCGGGAAACGAGCGCAATCCAGTCCGTCATTCGTCGGGTCGGTCTCGCACGAGCCGAACGGCTTCGGGGGGGGGCCGCGCCGCCGAGAAGATGATCCAACCCTGCGGTCGCGGCGAGACCTCGCGGGTTGTCTGCCGCGCGCCGGCGGTCTATCATCCAGGTGCCCTCCTTGCGATCGCCCGGACCGTCGGATCGCACCTGTCGAGGGCGGCTCCCGGATCAGGAGGTGCTCTCATGCGTCGCCTCGCCAGGCTCCTCGTGCTTTCCGTCTGCGTCGCCGTCCTGGGCGCGGGCGCGCCGCCGCCGGGCCCGCGGGGAACGACCGAGCCCGTCGGCCCGTCCGAGGGAAACCGCATTGTCCTGCCGGTGAGCCAGATCATCACGCCGGCGGGCGTACAGGTCGAGCTGCCCGGCCTGAGGCCGCAGGCGCTCGCGCTGAGCCCCGACGGCGCGGTGCTCGTCACGGCGGGGAAGACCGCCGAGGTCGTCGCGATCGACCCCGCGACCGGGAAGATACTCGACCGCGTGCCGCTCCCCTCGGAGCAGCAGACCCGGCCGGCGCCCGAGGCCGTCTCGCCGCAGATTCTCGCGCCCGACAAGGACGGCCTCCTGAGCTTCACGGGGCTCCTCTTCTCGCGCGATGGCACGCGGCTCTACCTCTCGAACGTCAAGGGGAGCATCAAGGTCTTCCGCGTCGATCGGGAGCGCCGCCTCGCGGGCCTGCGGTCCGTTCGCCTGCCGCCGGCGGGCGCGCCGCGGCGCATCGAGGAGATCCCGGCGGGGCTCGCGCTGTCGCCCGACGACAAGACGCTCTACGTCGCCGGCAACCTGTCGAATCGTCTCATCGAGATCGACGTCGCGACGGACGCCGTCCGCCGGACGTTCGATGTCGGCGTGGCGCCGTTCGACGTCGTCATCGCGGGAGCCAAGGCCTACGTCTCGAACTGGGGAGGGCGGCGGCCGGAGCCGGGTGACGTCGTCGGCCCCGCGGGACAGGGCACCACGGTGCGCGTCGACCCCGCGCGCTTCATCGCCTCCGAGGGTTCGGTGACGGTCATCGATCTTGCGGCCGGCAAGGCCGTCAAGGAGATCGTCCTCGGACGCCATGCATCGGCCATGGCGCTCGCGCCGTCCGGCCGCCACCTGGTCGTGGCAAACGCCGCGGACGACACCCTGAGCGTCATCGACACCGCGTCGGACCTGGTCGTCGAGACGATTTCGGTCGCCTGGCAGCCCAAGGACTACTTCGGCGCGAGCCCCAACGCCGTCGCGTTCGATCCCGGCGGCGGAACGCTCTATGTCGGCCTGGGGACCCAGAACGCCGTCCTGGCCGTCGGCTTCTCGCCCGGGGCGTCGAAGCTGCTCGGCCTCATACCGGTCGGCTGGTTTCCCGGCGCGATTCTCTTCGATGCCGGCCGCCGCACGCTCCACGTCGCCAACATAAAGGGACGGGGGTCGGGTCACGGAATCGCGGCGGGCGCGCCCGTGAAGTACAACTCGCACCAGCATTTCGGAACCCTGTCGCTGGTCAAGGCGCCGGACGAGAAGGAGCTCGTCGAGCACACGCGCCGGGTCCTCGCGAACTGCCGCCGCGAGATGCTCGAGGCGGCGCAGCTCCCGCCGCGCCCCGGCGTCGCGCCGCGGCCCGTGCCGGAGCGCGCCGGCGAGCCGTCGGTCTTCAACCACGTCGTCTACATCATCAAGGAGAACCGGACGTACGATCAGGTCTTCGGCGACATCAAGGAGGGCAAGGGCGATCCGTCGCTCTGCGTCTTCGGCGAGGCGGTGAGCCCCAACCACCACAAGCTGGCGCGGGAGTTCGTGCTGCTCGACAACACCTACTGCGCGGGGGTCCTGAGCGCGGACGGACACCAGTGGGCGACGACGGCGTTCGTCACGGATTACCTCGAGAAGTCCTTCGCCGGCTTCCCGCGGAGCTACCCGGACGGCATGGGCGAGGATGAGATGGATGCCCTCGCCTACGCCCCGACGGGCTTCATCTGGGATAACGCCCTGGAGCACGGAAAGACGCTGCGCGACTACGGAGAGTTCGCGATTCCCGACATCGGCTGGTTGGACTCGAGCCGCCGGCCGGAGCCGCGGCCCATCGAGTACTACCGCGACTTCGTCGAGAACCGAGGCCTGACGAGGATAGGCTGCCGCCCCGCGATCGAGAGCCTGCGGCCGCACCTCTGCACGACCACCGTGGGATGGGCCATGGAGGTTCCCGATGTCGTGCGGGCGGACCGCTTCATCAAGGAGCTGCGCGCGTACGAGGCTCGCGGGGAGTTTCCGAACCTCGTCATCATCTGCCTTCCGAACGACCACACGTCGGGCACCAAGGCGGGCTACCCGACGCCGGCGGCCCACGTCGCCGACAACGATCTGGCGCTCGGCCGCATTGTCGAAGCGTTGAGCAGGAGCCGCTTCTGGCGGCAGACGTGCATATTCGTCATCGAGGACGACCCCCAGGACGGGTGGGACCACGTGAGCCCGTACCGGACGGTCGCCCTCGTCGCGAGCCCCTACACGAAACGCGGCGCCGTCGTGTCGGCGCAGTACAACCAGCCCGGCATGCTGCGGACCATCGAGCTGATCCTCGGTCTTCCGCCCATGAATCAGATGGACGCCGTCGCGACGCCCATGTTCGATTGCTTCGCCGACACGCCCGATTTTCGTCCCTACGAGGCCGTGCCGAACAAGGTGCCCCTCGATCAACTGAACCCGGCGCCGTCCGCAATCCTCGACCCGCGCGCGCGAGAGGACGCGCTCGTCTCCGAGTCGCTGCCGCTCGATCGCGTCGACCGCTGCCCGGAGGACACGCTCAACCGCATACTCTGGCGCGCGCAGCGCGGCGACGAGCCGTACCCGGACCGGGCGACGCGCCAGAAGAATCGCGCCCGCGCCCCCTCCTCCGGCGCGCCCCCCGCGCCGGGCCGACGCTGATGGGGCCTGCGCCTGCCGGAAACTCCGTCCGCGCGCGACGCCGGTCTTCGGGCCGTCGAGACGCGCCGCCGGTCGAGGCGCTCAGGGCGCGCACGGCGCGTACGCCGCGCAGTCCAGGCTGTCGGCCGGCTCGGCCGGATCCAGGCCGCACGCCTCGAAAGGCTCGGGCAGCGGCCCCGTGTGCGTGAAGAGATGCCCCAGGATCGTGACCGCATCGGCGATGTTGAGCTTGCCGTCGTTGTTGGCATCGCCGCCGTCGGCGCAGCGCAGCACGCCTTCCTTGCATGGATCCGCCGATGACCCGAAGAGGCGGCCGAGCATGCAGATCGCGTCCGCGATGTTGTGCCTGCCGTCGGCGTTCGTGTCGCCGCGCACGAAGCGGGTCTCGGTCGCGCCGCCGCATGCCGGGCTACTGCGTCTTGTCCGCCTTCCCCGCCGTCGTCTGCAGCACGGCGGCCGTCACGGACTGGGCCTTCTTCGCGGCGTCCGACCGGGAGACGATCTTCTTGAGCTCCACGTGACAGTTGAGGTTCGTGAAGGCGAAGGGGATGCTCCCCGAGATCTGGACGGGGAGGCGCGTTTCCTTGTCGAGCCACACGTTGATCGTGCCGTTGAGGCCGAAGATGCCCTGGAACTGCTCCTGGTTGCGGCGCGCCGGGTCGCCCGCGTTCTCGGGCTGGAGCGTGACCTTGACGCAGGTGAACCTGCCGGCCTTGACCTTGATGCGCTCCTCCTCCTGCGACGTGACCGTTATGGCCCAGCGATCCCGGTCGATGACGAGAGGCACGAGGATGGACGTGCCCACCTTCAGCTCGGCGCTGCGCGCGGTGAAGAGCGCCGTGAGCATGTCGAGATAGACGGTATCGACCTTGTGGGTGTAGCGTGGAAGCCACACGTAGTGGGAGCGGTCCTGACAGTGGCTGCAATGAACGGTCTTCGAGCCCGTGGGGATGGGGCCCCAGAACGTGGTCTCCTTGACCATGTGGGCGGGGTTCTTGCACTGCGGGTCGCGGCAGTGCTTCTTCTTGACGTAGAGCACCTGGCCGCTCTGGAAGAGCAACTGCTTGTCCTGCTGCTCCGATCCCGATTGGGTGAGAGTGTGGGTCCTTGGCATGCAGGTCGCCGGATCGAGCCTCGATTCCATGAGCGCCTCGATGCTGTAGCCGAACTTCCCGCCCTCGGCCGAGGCCCTGATGACGATCTCCTTGTCGCTCGTGCCCTCCTCGAGGACGGAGAACGTGGATGTGCCCACCTGCACCCAGATGCCGGCCTTGTTGACGTAGCCGTCGTACTCGACCTTCTCCCCCACGAGATTCTTGAGCGTGCTCACGTTCTCGAGAATTCGTTGCGGGGGAAGCTCGGCCTTCTCCTGGGCGGGCGCCGCATGCAAACACAGGACAAAACAGCACGTAAGCATGGTAGGGCTCCTCTTCATTCTTCTTCTCTTACGGCGCCAACCATTATAGGTGCGCGCAGTCGCACGTAAAGTTAATATGAATAAATGCAGGCCCGTCGCCGGCGCGCGCCGCGCCCGGAACTTGCCGCTCGGGCCCCGTAGCGGTACGATTCGGGAACGTACGGCATGCCGCCGCCATGGCGGCGCAAGGTGAAGAGACTTCCCGCGGCGTCCGCGAAGCCCTCGGCAAGAGGAGGCCTGATTCCTGCACAAAGGGGCCACGCATGACGGAGCGATTGCGCTTCGACAATCTCGATCAGCACCTGTTGCTCAAGAACGGGAATTACCTCTACAAGGTCCCCTTCCGGGGCGGGTGGGCCGTCCTGAAGGTGTACTACGGCAGCCGGAGCGGCCTGAGCCACGCGATCAAGACGCTGGAGAACCTCCTCGCGAACCAGACGTCCTACATGCCCAGGGCGCGGCTCCGCACCGAGCTTGAGTGCCTCGCGCTCTGGCGGCAGATCGGCGTGCGCGTGTTCGATACGTACGACGATGTGGTCGTGGAAGGCCTTCCCGAGGGGGGGTATGCCCTCTACGAGTACGTTCCCGGCCTGCGCTTCGTGGACTACTTCGGCGACGCCGCGGTGCCGCTCGAGGAACGACTGGCCGTGTGGCGCCGTTTCCTGGCGATATGGCATCACCGGCACGACGAGGCCGTGCGGCGCCGAGAGCCCCGCCTGATCCACGAGAACGGCGATCTGAAGCATGTCATGATCTGGAAGGATGAGCTGCTCTTCTTCGATTTCGAGATGGTGTTCCGGTCGCGGCGCCGCGTGCCCGAGTTCGTGGGGCGCGAGATATCGGCGTATCTGAAGTCGCTGGGCAAGACCGTGGGACCGGAGCTTTTCGAGCGGTTTCTGGAGGAGACGGTGCGGCACTATCCCTCCAGGGAGTACCTGGAGCAGGCGTATACTTTTGCCTTCAGGAATCCGAATAGGGTGGTGAGAGCCTTCAGGTGGCTCGACAGGACGATCAAGGCGCGCGCCGGGAAGCCCTTCTCGAAGTACAACGTCGCGCGCCGCTTGCGGAAAGCCCTGGATCGCACATGACAGTGTCTGCAGGCGCCATAATTCGGTACGCCGGCCTCGACGCCAAGGTGCTGGAGGCGAGCCACAGGGGGGACGGCAGGAACATCACGCTCAAGACCGTCCTGAACGGCAGGCCCGTGGTCGTCAAGGTCTATGGCCGGCGGCGCGGGTTTTTCATCACGGTCATGCGGTGGTTCGACAGCCGTGTGATTGCAGGAAAGTCCTCGGATCTGGCCTGCGCCCGCTGCGAGACGGAACGGAGCGTTCTGGAGCTGTGGCGCCGCACGGGCTTCGATGTGCCGGCGATACTGGAGGATGCGCTTCCCGAGACGGCGGACCGGCACGTGCTCGTCATCGAGTGCGTGCCGGGTGATTCCCTGCGGGATCTCGTCAGGGGGCGCCGCATGGCGCCCCGGGAGCTGACGGTCATCCTGGAACGGTTCGCCCGGGACTGCCGCCGGCGCCACGACACGGCGCTGGCGCTCAAGGAGCCGCGGCTGATTCATGAGCACCCCAGCCTGAGGCACGTCATGGTGGCGGGCGACCGGCTCGTCAACCTGGACTTCGAGGTCGTGTTCATGGGACGGCACGATATCGAGCGGATTGTGAGCCTCGAGATCGCCGGCTTCCTGCGCGCCCTGGCGAAGGAGACGAGAGAGGCCTTTCCCTGCTGCCTGGAGGCGTTCGCCAAGGCCTACGGCGACAAGGAGCGTCTCGCCCGCGTGTGCAGGGATGTGCGGCGGGGAACGCTTCCCATCTTCGGCTGGCTGATCACGCTGGACCTGAAACTGCGGCGCCGGGTGCACTACAACAAGCTCACGGTGGCGAAGGCGCTTGCCGCCGTGCTGGAGAGGATGTAGCCCGGCGCAGCGCACCGACAGGAGGGCGGGATGGAACGGTCATGGTGTCTGCGGGGCCTGGCCGGCAGCGCGCTCGCGATCGCGTGCGGCATCGCCGCGACCCGCGCCGCCGAAGGGCAGTTCGATGGCGGCGGCGCCTGGTCCGCCCTGTGGTCGTACGACGAAGACGCGCGGCTGTCGCTCTTCGGCATCAAGGCCGCAGGCGATGACTGGCGCCTTCACGGGGGGGGGCGCCTGGTCGTCGACGCGATCAAGTACGGTTACGCCAACGCGCGCAGAAGCAGCCTCGAGGTGGACGAGGCGCAGCTTCTCCTGGAGGGCGGATACGGGGAGGACCTCGCGTTTCGCGTTCAGCCGGATCTTCTCGGCATCGACACGCGCGACAATCTCTACGATGCCTGGGTCTCGCTGCGGGTCTGTCCGGGGGCGACGCTCACGGCGGGACAGATCCGCCTCGCGCTCGGCACCGAGTACGCCACGCGACCCGAGGATCTGCCCCTGATCGGGTACGGCTTCACCTCGTTCCTCGATGGCCGGTACGACTGGGGCGCGCGCCTCGACGGCGAGACGCTCGCCCGATCGCTCTGGTACGACCTGGCGGCCGGCGCGGGGCACGGCTTCGGCGCCGACGGCCAGGACCTGAACAGCCCGCAGTTCTCCCTGCGCTGCGTGGCGATCCCCTTCGCGGCGACGGACCTGCCCGTCCTGCAGGGGCTCTTCGGCGGGGTGGGGCTCGCGTACAGCCCCCACTACGATGACCCGCTGAGGCTGACGACGCCGCTCGACTCGACGGTCTTCGCCACGCGGGACCTGCGCGGCGATGATGCCTTCTGGCGCCATTTCGAGCTGGGGTACTTCTGGGGGCCCTTCCGGTGCGGCTTCGAGAACACCATCGGGGCCGTCAACGGCGTTTCCATCGGCGGCGGACGGACCATGGACATGGATCAGCTCACCGCGTGGACCGCCCATGCCGCCTGGAACCTGACCGGGGAGGAGACGGCGTGGCGGCGCGGCCGCTGGGTTCCCGCGCCCGCGGCGTCATCGCGGTTCGGCCGCGTGGAAATCGCCGCCCGGTACTCCAACGCCGACGTGGATCGCGGGCTCTTCGACAACGGATTCACGGACTATGACCCGTCGACGCAGGAGGTGCGCACGTTCACGCTGAACCTGAACTGGTATCCGGCGGGAGGCGTGCGCGTGAGCGCCGGCTGGGTGACGACGATCGCCGACCACGAGCTGACCGCGTTCGGGGGAACGAACCGCGACTCGGCGCTGCTCGTGAGGCTGGCGCTGGACCTGTAGCGACTCCGGCGCAGCCGGCCGTGCATGTCAGCGCCACGTCCGCGCGAAGACGCGCCGCCAGTTGCGGCTCGCGATCTTCGCGAGGTCGTCCGCGCCGAACCCGCGGCCGCGGAGCGCGTCGAGGAGGAGCGGCAGGCCCGCCGCGGAGCCGAGCGCATCGGGAATGGTGGCCCCATCGAAGTCCGAGCCGAAGCCCACGTGGTCGGCGCCGATGCGCGCGGCGATGTACTCGACGTGGCGGACGATCTCCTCGAGCGGCGTATCGGGCGTCGACTTGCCGTCGGCGCGGAGGAAGGCCGTGCAGAAGGTGACGCCGGCGACGCCGCCGGAGGCGGCGATGGCGTCGAGCTGCGCATCGGTGAGGTTGCGCGGCGACGGGCACAAGGCATGCGCGGCCGTGTGGCTGGCAACGAGCGGCGCGGTCGAGCGCGAGGCCACGTCGAAGAATCCGCGCTCGTTGAGGTGCGCGCAGTCGATGGCGACGCCGAGCTCGTTGCATGCGCGGACGAGCGCCGTGCCCGCCCCGGTGAGCCCCGGTCCCGTGTCGGGCGAATGGGGGAAGGTGAAGGGCACGCCGTGGCCGAAGACGTTCGGGCGGCTCCAGGTGATGCCGAGCGAGCGCAGGCCCAGGCGGTGAAACACCCACAGCGCATCGAGCTCGGGGTCGATCGCCTCTGCGCCCTCCAGGTGCAGCACGGCGGCGAACGCATCGTCGGCGAGACACTGATCCAGCTCCACGGCGCTGCGGACGACCTTGAAGCTGCCGCGCGCGGCGGCCTCGATCTTGCAGAGCCGGGCGAGGACGGTCGTGACGAACCGGTGCGCGTACGCCGGATCGATGGCCGGAGGCGCATCGGACGCAACGGGAGCCTGGCCGGCGCCGTCCGGGGGCCGCGGCACGTAGATCCCGCACACCCCGCCCACGAGCCCGCCGCGGCGCGCGCGCGGCAGGTCGACGTGCCCCTCGCCGCTCTCGACGAAGAAGCAGCGCGCGCCTTCGTTCTCCGTGGGCCGGACGCGCAGGAGGGTGTCGTTGTGCCCGTCGAAGACGGGTATGCGGTCGGTCATGGCGCTGCTCCTCGCGCGGCGGCTCGCCGGCCGGGCGCAGCGTGAATCGTAGCGAGCGCGGCCGGCGGCGGCAAGGCGGGCGATTGCGCCGGCGCGATCGCTGTCCGGGCTTCGGTCTTGATCCTGACGCCCGAGGCGACTACCATTCGCTCGGTGCGGCCGGTCGAGCTTTCCTGCCATCGGAGGCGTGCCGCGCGGCCGGCCGTCGGAATCGTCAAGTCCCGCGGAGCCCTGGCATGCCGTTTTTCGCGAGCCTCGCCGCAGCCTTCGTGTGCAGCGCCGCCGGCGCCGGCTGGCAGGACCACGTCGCCCCGAACGCGGCCTACGTGCGCGCGAAGCAGCGGCCGGCCTTCAGTATGGATGCCCCCGTCGGGCTCGTCGCCTCCGAGGAAACCAGGCAGGCGCAGCGCGACGCCGCGGAGAAGCTGCGGGCGGCGTTCTCCCGGGCGCAGTCGGGCGGCGATGCGGTCTTCACGATCGCCCCCGGCGAGTACCGCTTCGCCGGCAATCGGGGGTTCACGATCGACGGCGCCGCCGGGTGCACGATCGTCGCCCGGGGCGTGACCTTCTGGTTCGAGCGGCCGGCCTCGATGCTGGCGGCGGATCCCAAGGGCCTCGTTCTCAGCAACTGCCGGAACGTGACGATCAGGGGCCTGAAGATCGACTTCGATCCGCCGGTCTACGTGCAGGCCGAGATCCTGGCGCTGGACGAGGCGCCGCCGGGCTTGCGGGTGGCGATCGATCCCGCCTTCCCCGATGCCGAGATGGGGCCGGGCTCCTTCTTCCTCTACCGGCGCGACGGCGGCTGGATCCGGCACGGCTACCTGTCCCACCGCGGGACGCGGAGGCTGGAGGGCCGGACGCACCGCGTGGAGCTTGCCGACGCGCGGGTCTTCCAGGCTCTGCGCGAGGGCGGAAGCCCGGTCGGCTTCGGCGACTACATCGCGCTCCCCTGGCGCCGCGGCAAGGGGATCCACGTGTATCGCTGCGAGCAGTGCACGCTGGAGGATGTCGACGAGTACGCGTCGCCGGGAATGGGCATTCTCGAGCAGCAGGGGAAGGGAGGGAACGTCTACCGGCGCGTTCGGATCATCCCTCCGCCCGGAACCCGCCGCCTGCATGCCTGCGCCGCCGATGGGTTCCACAACGCGCAGACCGACCGCGGCCCGCAGCTCATCGAGTGCGAGATCACGGGCACGAGCGACGACTTCTTCAACCTGCACGGGCATTTCGGCGTGGTGTGGCGGCGGCTCGATGCCCGGCGGTTCGTCATTGGCCAGGCGAACCTCGGCGAGCTCGACGCGGGCGAGACGCTGACGTTCTACGACGACGAGACCGTCGCGCTCCTGGGTACGGCGCGGGCAGTCGCCATCGAGCGCCTGAACGACAAGGACATCGCGGCGGCATGCGATGCCGTCGTCCTGCCGAACCACGCCGACAGGAACTACCACATCGTCACGCTGGACAAGGAGCCGGCGCTCGCCGCCGGGGACCTCGCGGCCCTCGACCGCTTCCGGAGCGCGGGCTTCCTCATCCGGGACTGCTACTTCCACGACGCCATGGCCCGGTGCCTGATCAACGGCGCGGGCGGCGGGAGGATCGCCGGCAACGTGATCGAGCGGTCCGCGTGGGGGCTCGTCGTGCACTTCGAGACCTGGCAGTACTTCGAGGGGCCGATGCCCCGCAATCTCGAGATCGCGGGCAATGTGTTCGCGGGGATCCGAGACCCGCTGCTCCCGCACCACGGGACGGCCATCACCGTGACCATGGTGCCGGCGAACGGCGGGTATCTGCGCACGGCGCGCCCGATCGAGAACATCAGGATCACGGGCAACCGCATCGAGGGGACGGGCGGCTTCGGGATCGTGGTGACGAACACCGACGGCGCCCTGATCGCCGGCAACACGATCGCGGGCGCCATGTACCGGCCGGCCGAGACGGGCGGCGATCTCGGGACGATCCAGTTCCTCATCGGGCACCCGAACTACTTCCAGGGGAAGGCGCGGCGGGCGGCCATTAGCCTGTGGTCATCGAGCGATGTCGCGGTGCGTGGCAACCGCATCGTCGATCCCGGCGGGTTCCTGGCGGACGGGCCGCTCCAGATCGGCGAGGGCTGCGAGAAGATCTCCGTCGCGGACGGAGAGTGACCTGCCGCGGCCGTGCGCTCCGCTTGGCAGGCGTCCTTCACGCTTCTATAATCGATTCTCTCGCGGCGGCACGCGGCGTGCCGCGCGGTTGCGTCCGTCCACGAACGTGCAGGAGCCCATGCAGCACACACGTCTCTTCCTCGGCGACGAAGCCATAGCCCAGGCGGCCCTCGACGCGGGCATAAGCGCCGCGTACGCGTACCCCGGGACGCCCTCAACCGAGATCCTGGAGTACATTCAACGAGCGCCCGAGGCCGCGGCGCGCAACGTGCACCGCGCGTGGAGCGCGAACGAGAAGACTGCCATGGAGGAGGCGCTCGGCGTCTCCTGGGCCGGAAAGCGCGCCATGGCGTGCATGAAGCACGTCGGACTCAACGTCGCCGCCGACCCCTTCGTCAACGCGGCGATCACGGGCGCGAACGGCGGCCTGCTGGTCGTCGTCGCCGACGATCCCTCCATGCACTCGAGCCAGAACGAGCAGGACTCGCGCTTCTACGCGAAGTTCGCGATGGTGCCGCTGCTCGAGCCCTCCTCCCAGCAAGAGGCCTACGACATGGTGTGGGCGGGCCTCGACCTCTCGGAGAAGCTCCGCGTCCCCGTCGTCCTGCGGGTGACGACGCGCCTGGCGCACTCGCGGGCCGATGTGCGCGTCCGGCCGCCGCGCCCCGAGAACCCGCTCTCGCCCCCGCCCGACTCGCGCCAGTACACGCTGCTTCCCGGGAACGCCAGGCGCAACTACGCGGCGCTGCTCCGCAAGCAGCGCGACATGATCGAGGCGGCGGAGGCGTCCGAGTTCAACGCGGCGCTGGACGGCGCCGACACGTCGCTCGGCATCATCGCGGCCGGCATCGCGATCAACTACCTGCGCGAGAACTACCCGGGCGGCGCGTGCCCGCACCCCGTCGTCAAGGTCTGCCAGTACCCGGCGCCCGAGGCGCCCATCGCGCGCCTCATCGAGCGCTGCCGGAGGATTCTGGTGCTCGAGGAGGGCGCCCCGTACATCGAGGAGATGGTGCGCGGGCATTTCCGGAAGAGCCCCGACGTGCGCGGCAGGATCGACGGCGCGCTCCCGCGCGCGGGCGAGCTCACGCCCGATGACGTGGCGGCGGCGCTCGGGCTCGCGCACCCGCCGGCGCTGAAGCTCGCCGAGGTCGTCAGGCCGCGGCCGCCGCAGCTCTGCCGCGGCTGTCCCCACGCCGACACGTACAAGTTCCTGAACGAGGCGCTGCGCGCCTATCCGGGCAGCCGCCCGCTCTCGGACATCGGCTGCTACACGCTCGGCGCGCTGCCGCCCTACGATGCGATCCACAGTTGCGTTGACATGGGCGCGTCGATCACGATGGCGAAGGGCGCGGCCGATGCGGGCGTGCGGCCCGCGGTCGCGGTCATCGGCGACTCGACGTTCACGCACTCGGGCATCACCGGGCTCCTGGACGCCGCCTACGAGCGCACGCCGATGACGGTGCTTGTGCTCGACAACGACACGGTCGGCATGACGGGCGGCCAGGAATCGCTGAGCTCGGGGCGCCTCGAGGGCATCGCGGCCGGCCTCGGCGTCGACCCCGCGCACATCAAGATCCTGACGCCGCTTCCCAAGAACCACGATGAGAACGTGAAGGCGCTCGCTGAAGAGCTCGCGTACGAGGGCCTGTCGGTGGTGATCTGCCGCCGCGCGTGCATCCAGATTCGAAAGCGACAGTGAGCATGAAGCACGACATTCTGATCGCGGGCGTCGGCGGGCAGGGCATCCTCACGATCGCGACCATCCTCGGCCGCGTCGCCGTCGCGAAAGAGCTGCATCTCAAGCAGTGCGAGGTGCACGGCATGGCGCAGCGCGGCGGCGCCGTCTACTCGCACATGCGGATCTCGTCGGGCGCGATCTGGTCCGACATGATCCCCTGCGGCGCGGCGGACATGCTGATCGCCATGGAGCCCATGGAGGCGCTGCGCTATGCCGCGTGGCTGGCGCCGGAGGGCTGGCTCATCGCCAACGAGGAGCCGGTCGTCAACATTCCCGACTACCCCGAGCCCGAGCGCGTCCACGCCGAGATCCGCGCGCGGCCGCGCCACGTCCTCTTCAACGCGACGGAGCTGGCGACGAAGGCGGGCGCCTCGCGCGCGGCCAACGTGGCGCTCCTCGGCGCGGCCTCGTACTTCATGGAGATGCCCGCGGCCGCGTTCGAGCAGGCGATCGCCGGCCAGTTCGCATCGAAGGGCGACAAGGTCGTCGGCGCGAACCTGGCGGTTTTCAAGGCGGCGCGGGAGCTGGCCGAATCCCGCGCGGCGGAGTGAACGACGGCGGGAGGCCGTCTCCGTGCAGCTCGCCGGCCGGCGTTCGACGCCTTCAGGGCGTCCCGATGGTGTAGAGAACATAGGTGGACTTCCACCGTTCCTGCGCGCCCGGCGCGATGCGCAGCAGAACGTAGTTCTCGGGGCAGACGGTCGTACGGATGCTCCAGAAGTTGAGCCGGAAGAGCGGGCGGTCGACGGAGATTCTCACGCCTGCGCCGGCCCTGCGATTCTCGATGACGATTTCGTGATCGCTCGCTGCGGAGCCGAACCCTTCCAGTCCCGTGAAGATGTCCTGGTCACGCAGCTCAACCTGATAGCCGAGCTGCGTGCCCTCGATTCGGAGGAGATTCTTGAGGTCGTGCGTCGCCTTCGGCGGGAAGGGAAAACGCACCGTGACGTCGGGCCCGCTCGGCAGGCGGTCGATCGTGAAGAAGTTGTGGTTGTACTGGCTGGTCTCGATGCTCCTGGCGCCCGTGTTCTCAAGGACGTGATCGATCGTGAAACCGGGGGGCTCGCCGGTCAGCCGCATCGTCTTCGTGTAGCGGTAGGCCATGCCGCGCGGGCCCGCCAGCTCGTGCCGGAACTCGATTGCATCGTCCGTGCGGCGGACCTTCCAGGTTCCGGGATCGAGGAGGTTGTACGTGCCGTTCCAGCGGTATGCGGGCTCTGCGGGTTTTTCCAGGACGCCGATCCCGATCTTGACGAACCCCTTCCCCGGCGCCGCCTCCTCGTAGCCCCACGGCAGATCGCCGGTCTGGAACGACTCGACGGGGCCGCAGATGCGGTCGTGCAGCAGAGGGTCATCGGACTCCTGCCATTCCCCGAAGTACTCGTGTCCCTTGTACGTCAGGCGCGATACGACGCCCGACCAATCGAAGCGCGAGCCGCGGTAGTATCCCTTCACCGGATCGGGGAGGTACAGCGACATTGTCACCACACCGTTTGAAATGGTGACCTGCGGGTGCGGACTCTCCGGCGTGGACGCCGCGAGGGCCTGACCTGCACACAGGAAAACCGCGACCGCGATCGGTAGCATGCGTCGTGTCGACACCGCGCACTCCTTTTCCTTCCCTGCCGTCGCCGCCGCAAGGCGCGGCCCGACCCCGCGGGGCCGTGCCTTCAGTATACATCAGGGCCGGCGGATCGTCCTTCCGGATCCGGCGTTGAATCCTCCGGATGGACGGTCTTCAGCGAGGCAGCGGTGTAGAGGTCGGCCCTCGCCGGCGGACCGGCGCGCATTCGATCCGCTCGAGGGGCCTGCATGGTACAATGACGCCCCGAAGCGCCGGTCGCGTGCCGGGGGCGATCGTGCGGCCGGGCCTTCATGCGGACATGTCGCCTCGCGCGTTCAGATCCGATGTCCGAGGAGCGCATCATGATCCAGATAGACCCGACGGCGCGTGTGTGCGGGCAGTCATTGGTCCTGGGACCGCGCACGCGCATCGGACGGGGCGCCGTCATCGAGAACAGCTATTGCCGGGACGCGGTCATCGAGGCCGGCGCCGTCGTGGTCGACTCCATCGTGGTCACGGAAGGGGAGCCGGCGAGGCACCGCTGCGATGCGGCCGGCCGGTGGGTCTCAGGCGGCGCGCCGGCCGCCATCGGCGAGGGCGCGACGATCGCGTCGAGCCTCCTTCGGAATACGGCCGTGGGCCCGGGTTCTCGGTGCACCGAATGCGCTCTCGAGGAGAGCACGGTGGGGCCGCGCAACACCCTGCGATCGATGAAGGGAACGCTCATCCGCACCGAGGATCGCGTGAGCGTCCGCGGCCCCACGGAGGTGAGCGAGGCATGGCTCGGACATCATACGAGCATCGACGCGTGCGGCTACTTCGAGGGCGTCTTTTCGAACGAATTCCACGTCGTGGAATTCGACGAGCGGCTCGGGAGGCTCTCGGTGGTCGACACCGTGTCGATTCCCCACGTGAGCCGGTACGGCATGAATACGATCATGTCCACGAACTCGGGCAAGCTCCTGCCGCAGCCGGAAGGCGTGCTGCGGAGCCTGGGGCCGCCGGTCCGTCTCTGGCACGATCCCCTGCTCTCGCACGAGCCGATCATGCTGGGTCCATGCTGCTGGGTGTGCGGGTGGACCAAGGTGATCGGCCAGTCGCCGCAGCCGCACGCCTGCGCGGCGGAGCTGATCGAGGACGCCTTGGCGACCTACGTGATGCCTTTTGCGGCGGCCGGCCTTGAGGGCGGCGCCGTGCAGGCGCAGATCATGCCGGGAGAATCGAACGGCGGGTACGGCCTCCGCCAACGGCGGCCGGGATGGGTGTTCACGTACGCGCCGGGCGCGGTGATCGCCATGGTGCGGAGACTCGCCGAAGCGGCGCCGCCGGCCGCGGCGGACATCGACTCGATCGTCGTCCTCAGCCTCAAGAACGCGCTGGCGTTGACTCGTCTCCTGGCGCATCGGCGAGGGTACGACGTCGCCGGGCTCGGAGGCCGGCGCTACGGCGGGTGGAAAGGATGGCTCGCCGAGTCGTATCGCATCCTCGCGGCGCACCTCGCCTCGGGGCTCTGGGAGTTCAAGGGGGGCGAGCCGGTGTCGTGGAGGCATGAGCGCGGAACGTGGACCCCCGCGGATCCCGCCGCTCTCCTGGCGATCGCGCCCGACGCGCTGGAAAGACAGCGGACCGAGGACGATCTCCTGCGGTCGCCCGAGCCGCCGATCGAGCAGACGTTCGGGGCGAGCCGGGAGGAACTCGCCCCCACGCTCTCGCCGCCCCGTGTGGCGGCGGAAGCGACGATCTCCGAGGATGCGTACGTGGGGCCCGGCGTGCAGATAACCGGCGCATCCGTCGTCGAGAAAGGAGCGTGGCTCTATCGCGCGATCGTCAAGGACAGCAGGATCGAAGCCGGCGTTCGCCTCGAGCGCTCGGTCGTCCTCGACAGCACGGTCGGGGCCGAGTCGCGGGTCGTCTCGTCGGCCGTCGCCGCGTCGTCGCTGGGAGCCGAAAGCACGGTGACCTGCGCGCGCCTGCGCGAATCCCACTTGGCGGGCAAGGCCGTGATCAGCCCGTATGCGGATATCTGCGCCACCAGGACGACCTGTCCCGCCATTCTCGGGGGCCGGACCGCCTCCGTCGATATCGCCACCGTCTTCATGTCCATGCACATGGCCGGGCAGCTCCGGCACGTCGAGGCTCTCCCCGCATCGGTTGCCGCCGGCGGCGGCGTCGCGGAGGTTGTCCATGCCGTGCCGATGGTGGGCGGCGGAGCTCGTCTGCTGGGCGCCGCCGGCGCGCCGGTGGTGCTCGAGGCCTCGTTCATCGGATCCAATGCCATCCTCGAAGCCGGCGCGCTGGTCGGGTTCGGATCCTTCGTGCTGGGGCGGCTGGGATCGGACGAGGGGCTTCCCCCGTTCACGATCTCCACGAGCCTCGGACCGGCGAGGGACCAGGTGGGAGCCGTCCTCGACCAGTTCCCGAGCCTCATCATGACCCATCTGATCGGCTGGACCTATCAGGCGAACGGCCCCGAGAAGGCCCGCGGCGTCGCCGGCATCATCACTTCGGCCATCCGGGAGGGACGGGAGGCCGTGGCCGCCGAGCTCGCGCGGCGAACGGACGCCGTCCTCGCGGATCCCCGATCCTCGCGCGCGCGGTACAAGAGCCTGAGCCTGTATACCGACACGCAGCTCCTCGAGGGGCTTGCGACCTACGACCGCGCGCTGAGCGACGGGTGCTGGGAGATGGCCTTTGTCGATGGCGCGCTGCGCTTCACCGGGCGCGGCGTCTGGGGCGTCTCGGAGGGACGGGCCCAATGGCGGGGTGCCGAGGGGAGCGGCGCGGGGCCGGCTCCCGCGACCGTCGATTGACCGCCGGGAGGCGCGCGATTACGATCGCCGATGATGAAAACGCGAACGAGATGCCCCGTGCGTTCTTATGCGCTCCTCGTGGCAGCGCTGATGGCCGCCGTCGCCGCCGGCGCGGCGGCGGCCGGAACCTATCGCAACCCCATCATCGAGCGGCTGGGGCCGGCGGATCCGCACGTGATCAGGCACGAGGGCACGTACTACCTGTACCCCACGACCGATTCGCGGGGCTACGACGTGTTCGTCTCGAAGGACCTGGTTCACTGGGAGCAGAAGCCCAAGGTGTTCACCGATGCCCGCGGCGGGGTATGGGCGCCTGATGTGTGGCGCAACTCGAAGGGGGACGGGAAGTTCTACCTCTATTACACCGTGGGGCGCGGCCGCAAGGAGATCGGCGCGGCCGTGGCCGACGGACCGCTGGGGCCGTTCGCCGACAAGGGAAAGCTCGCCGACAATGCCATCGACGCCCACATGTTCCAGGATGACGACGGCAAGCTCTATCTTTACTACGTGAGCCTGGCGGGCGGCTTCAAGATCCTGGCCCAGCCGATGTCCGATCCGCTCTCGAAGCGGGGCGAACCGAAGGAAGTGATCCGCCCGACCGAGGCGTGGGAGAAGGTGAGCGGCGAGGTCACCGAAGGGCCGTTCGTGCTGAAGCGCAAGGGCATCTACTACTTGATGTATTCCGGCACGGGCGCCGACTCGCCCGACTACGGAATCGGCTACGCGACGGCGAAGTCGCCCATGGGGCCGTTCGCCAAGCACGCCGGCAATCCGATCGCCCATCGCGGCGGGAACGTGCTCGGGCCGGGCCATCACTGCGTGATCGCGGCGCCGGACGCGAAGCTGTGGATGATCTACCACCAGAAATCCGGCGCCGGCAAGGGCTGGGACCGCTTCCTGGCGATCGACCCCCTGTGGTTCGACGACCAGGGAGTGATGCACGTCAAGACGACCAGGGGAACCGACGAACCCGCGCCGTGACCGGCGGCGAGCACCCGTGCTGCCGGTCGCTTTCGAGAAGAGGCTCGCCGATTGGTTCGCGTCCAAAGGCGACAAGATCGTGGGGGCGGACGCGGGGCTTCAAGATCTCCCGCGCCTTTCGTGCGGCGACCGGAGGATTCGCGATTGGGATCGCGGATTGTGACAACGCCGGCGAGACCTCCTCTCCGCCGTACTGTATAATTCCCGCATGCCGAAGAGCGATGCGCAGCAGATTCAGGGGGTTGTGCGGGACTACTTCACCGGCAATGATCGCGGCGTGGCGGCAGTCTACCTTTTCGGCAGTGCGGCGCGACGAAGCAACGACTTCCGTGACGTGGACGTGGCGATCCTCTTGCGCGAGGAGCCGCCGCCGGGCCTCGATGGCCTTTGCCTCGATATGGGCGCGGAGCTCGAGGGGCGTCTCGGGGTTCCTGTCGACCTGATCGTGCTCAACAGGGCGCCGGTCGACCTCGTC